>JAFMJM010000042.1 GCA_017853455.1 Acidimicrobiia bacterium
GGGCAGTAGGCGTCGAGCACGCCGGGGGTGCCGTCCTCGCCGCGGAACACGACCAGGTCGCGTCCGAAGTAGTGGACGTTGCGCACCGTGCCCGGCGCCAGCGCGTCGCTCGGATGCATGGCGAACCAGCCGTTGGGCACCGGGAGCGGAAAGCCACCCCCGCCCTTGATGCCCGTGGCCAGCACCCGGTCCCGCTCGTCGGCCGTCAGTCCCATGGATGCTCCTTCTGCACCGTCGGCGTCGGTGTGTGTCTACATGAAATTGCGGGTGTGCAGATCGGCGATGGTCTCGGCCTCGGCCATGGAGAAGCCCAACCGGGCGAGACGGCCCCGTCGGCCGTCGGCCATGTCCCGCTGGAGTTCCTGGACCCGGTCCCAGCCCCGGCGGACGGCCCCGGGGGTGGCGGCCCCGGCGGCGAGGAGCACCAGGGCATCGAAGACGTCCTCGTTGAGGCCGGACGTGTGCTGCAGCGCTCGATGGCGGGCCTCGACCGCCCGGGCCAGACGCGGGCGCAGATCGGGATCGAGCGTCGCGTGACGTTCGAGGTGCGCCATCGCGAAGGCGACGTGGCGGGCCTCGTCGGCCCGTGTGCGCGTCGCGATCTGTCGGGTGAGCGGGTCGGGGGCGTGCTGTTCGAGAAACGAGAGCAGCGAGACGAACGTGCCCTCGCCCATCACCGAGAGGAGGAATGCAGCGGTGGCGTAGTCGGGCTCGTCGAGCAGGGTCTGGAGCGACGCTCGTCCTCCGGCCGTCGACAGTGCGAGTGGGCGCCCGGAGCACCGGGCCCGCCGGGTGAAGACCTCGACGTGCCGGGCCTCGTCCGCGACGGTGACCGCCAGGACCTGCTGGATCTCCCGGAAGTGCGGGTGGACCTGACCGAGGAAGCGGGCCGGGACCACCAGTGCCGCCTCCTCGTTCTCGATCAGGAACGTCATCACCGTCACGACCGCCGCTTCGACCTCGGGTGGATTGGCGATCGGCACCGTCCAGTCGATCACCGTCGCCGGATCCCACTGGCCGGCCGCCGCCTGCGCGTAGAGCGCAGTGGCCCGGTCGGTCCAGAGGTCGTCGCGCCGGTCGAGGCGGAACCGGGGGGTCGGTCCGCCCGGTTCGACCGCCGCACCGCGGGCGGCGAGACCCCATTCGGAGACCGCTGCGGGCGCAATCCCGTCGGATCCGTCGTCGCCCACCGCCCGGGCGGCACCCCGCCAACGGGCCCCGGTGGTCGCCCCGCGCTCGACCCACCCCACGACACCGGAGGGGTCACCGGGATCGCCCGTCCGCCAGCCGTGCCCCTGTTGGCGGCACCAGGCGGCGAGATGCACCGGCAGCGCAGGATGCTCCCCCCGCACCGCCACCCGCTCCCCCGCCGACCGGTCCGCCAGGGCCAGGTTGACCAGCACGTGAGCACCCCCGTCGAGCCCGAGCGGTCCCAGGTCGACGACGGCGGTGCTCATCGCGGAGCGCCGGCGGCGAGGATGCGTCCGTCGGGTCCGTAGAACCCGAGCCGATCGACCGCCGCCTCGAGCTGGTCGTACCCGGACGTGCGGCCGGGTCGCCACTCGCGGAGCCCCTCGAGCTCGAGGAGCGGCCGGACCTCGGGATCATCGAACGACATCCCGAGGAGGAGCTCGATGAACCGATCGACCACTCCCGATTCGGTGCCGTCGAGCACCGTCATCGTGCAGTGGTCGTACGGTGCCGTCCGGGTGAGGATCCGCAGCGCATCGGCGTCGACCGTGCCCTCGCGCGCGAACAGCAGTTGGTTGCCGTCGATGATGCAGGCGGCGTCGGCCCGCCCCTCGACCAGGGCCACGACCGCGTCGCGCTCACCACCGATGTGGTCGCCGTGCTTGGTGACCATGACGTCGTGGCGCAGCACGGTGACGTCGGAGTCGGGGTCGAGCCCCAGCCCCGCCAGATGCGCGAGCGGAAGGAGCGTGGCCTGGGGCGAGTCGACCGCCCCGACGGCGACCGTGCCGCCCCTGAGCGCACCGACGTCGGCGATGTCGGCGTCGGCCCGAACGAGCACCACCGACGTGAGGTCCTGGTCGGTGTCGCGCATGGCGATCGACCGGGCCGTCCGGCCCGCGGCCGCAGCGAGCCGCCGGGTGCGGACCCACGCCAGCGGTGAGTCCCAGGTGACGTCGACGTGACCCGTCAGGTGGGCCTCGGCCTGCGCCTCGTACCCGGAGTACAGCACGTAGTCGAAGTCGAAACCCTGCTCGCCGAACCAGTTGCCGAAGCCCTCCCAGATGGTGACGACCTTGGGGTCGTACGCAACGGCCCCGAGTGTGAACGGTCGCATCGCCGTCCTCCTCACCCGAACAGGGGCAGGCCGCTGAGCGCCCGCCCGATGAACTCCTGGAGGGCATCGACGGTCGGCGCCATCACGGCTGACGCGCGGGCGTCGCGAAAATGGCGCTCGATGCCGACGTCCTTACGGAACGCCGCGCCGCCGCCGACCCGCATGGCGAGGTCGAGGACGTCGAGTGCGGTCCCGCCCGCCACCGCCTTGGACTGGAGCATGCGCAGCGGAGCATCCTCCCGCCCGGACTGCAATGCGACGACCGCGTCGGCGACGAGCGTGTCGGCGGCGTCAGCCCGGTTCTTCATCTCGGCCAGGTGCTGACGCACGACCGGCTGGTCGGCGAGGGACTGCCCGAGGTGCTCGAGGCGCGCCCCCGAGGTGTGGGCCAGGGCCTTGCCGATCCCGGCGTCCATCAGGCCGAGACTGCAGGACGCGTTGAGGATCTGGAACGCCGGCAGGACCACGCCCAGCGCGAGGTCGAGCCCGGCGCCGTCGTCACCCAGGCGGGCCGTCATGGGGATACGAACCCCGTTGGCCCGGACCGGGCTCGAGGCGTTGCCGCGCAGACCGAGACCGTCGAAGGCGCCGACCACGTCGAGGCCGGGGGCGTCGGCGGGCACGAGCCAGAGCGTGGCTCCTTCGGGCGCACCGGCCGGTCGGCTGGTCCAGACGTAGGAATCGGCCTCGCCCGCCGAGGTGACCCAGCTCTTCGATGCGTCGAGGACGACGTCACCGCCTTCGGGGGTGGCGGTGCCGAGCGGTGCCCAGAACTGGCTCCGGGACCCGGTCTCGGAGAACGCGAGGGTGCTGAGGTGCTCGCCGGCGGCGATCGCCCGGCGGACGTCGTCAGGGCCTTCGGCCTCGATGACGGCGACGGCGCTGTAGTGCATGCACACGACCATGGCGGTGCTGCCACACACCCGGGCGAGCGAACGGACGACCAGGGCGGCGTCGGCGAGCGTGCCTCCCATTCCACCCACTTCCGGGGCACTGGTCAGGCCGAGCAGTCCGGCACGGCCGAGGGCGACGACCGCAGCACGGGGGAAGACGCCGTGGGCGTCGACGTCGGCGGCCGCGGGCTCGACGACGGTCGGGATGAGTTCCTCGAGCACGTCGAGGATGGGGCTGGCGGTCATGACCGCATCTGATTCACAACGGTGGCCATCGAGGCCTCCTTTCGGTTCGGTGACCTGAGTGTGGCACGGCGGCCGCGTCGGGTCCAGGCTCGGACCTCGCCCTCCGGTACGGTTCGGAGCGGCGCCGACCCGACGGTGCACAGAGGGGAGGATGACGATGGGCCGCTTCGACGGGAAGGTCGTGATCGTGACCGGCGCCGGGCGCGGCATCGGCCGGGCCCACGCCCTCGCCTTCGGCGCCGAGGGCGCGGCGGTGGTCGTCAACGACCCAGCCGACCGCCCGGGCTCCGACGCCGCGTCGGTCGCGGCCGAGATCGCCGCGGCAGGCGGCACCGCAGTGGCCGACACCGGGTCGGCGACGCTCGAGGGCGCCGAGGCGATCATCGCCCACGCCCTCGACACCTTCGGCCGGGTCGATGCGCTCGTCAACAACGCGACCGCCTTCGGCAACGGTGACCTGTGGCGCCTCGCCCCGGCCGACTGGGAGCGCACCATCGCCGTCAACCTGTCGGGCTACTTCGCCATGATCCGGGCCGTGGTGCCCGCCCTGGCCCGAGTGGGCGGCGGGGCGATCGTCAACACGAGCAGCCAGTCGGGGTTCGGGCACCCGTCGCTGGTGGCGTACGCCACCGCCAAGGAGGGCGTGATCGGCCTCACCCGCACGACCGCCAAGGAGGTCGGGCGCTTCGGGATCCGGTGCAACGCCATCCGGCCCGTGGCCATCACCCCGGGTGTCATCGAGTACCACGGTCGGGCCAACGAATGGCTCGAGCTGATGGATCTCACGATGGGCGCGCGCACCGGCGGCCTCGACCCCGAGAAGTTCTCACCGGCGAAGATCGCGCCGTTCGTGGTGTGGCTGTGCAGTGCCGCTGCGCACGACGTCAACGGCCGGACGTTCCTCGTGATGGGTGACCGGATCACGCTGCTGACCGAGCCCGAGCCGGCGGCGGCCATCCAGCAACGCGGCGGCTGGACGCTCGACGCCCTCGACGAGATCGCGCCGCATGACCTGGTGGCCGGGCTCGAGAACCCGTACCGCCTCGACGGGCACCCCGACCTGCAGACGTTCCCCGAGGAGTGAGGCGTCAGCCCTCGACGCTGCGATCGAGGCGGTCGACCGCCGTCAGGTACTCCTCGACCAGGTCGAACATGATGTCGCGCACCGGCCGGACCCGGTTCATGGTGCCGACGATCTGCCCGACCGGCGCGAACGCGAGGTCCTTGCGCCCCGAGCGGGCGATGCGGGTGTTGGCCTCCGACGTGAGGATGTTCTGGAGCGGCATGCCGAGCGGGCCGGGCCCCGCCGGATCGGCCCAGGCCTCGGTCCACTCGTTGCGCAGCATCCGGGCGGGCTTGCCGGTGTAGCACCGCGACCGCACCGTGTCGGCGGAGGTGGCGTCGAGGTAGGCGCCGAGCACCGCCGGGCTGGCGTCGCTCTCGGCGCTGGTCAGCCACAGCGAACCGAGCCACACCCCCTGCGCACCGAGCGCCAGCGCCGCTGCGATCTGGCGGCCGTCGCCGATCCCGCCGGCGGCGAGCACCGGCACGGGCGCCACGGCGTCGACCACCTCGGGAACGAGCACCATCGTCGAGATCTCCCCGGTGTGCCCGCCGGCCTCGTAGCCCTGGGCCACGACGATGTCGATGCCGTTGTTCACGTGGCGCTCGGCGTGCACGGCTCGCCCGGCGAGCGCGGCGACCTTCACCCCGTGCTCGTGGGCCAGGTCGATCACGTCGCGCGGCGGCGAGCCCAGCGCGTTGGCGATCAGCGAGATCGGGTGGGCCAGCGCGATCTCCACGTGCTGGTGGGCGACGTCGTCGGTCCAGCCGAGCACACCGTGGGTCGGCTCGTCGGCGGGGAGCGGCGGGAGGTCGAAGCGGTCCATGAGCTCGTCGACGTAGTTCCAGTGCGCGGCGTCGATGAGCCCCCGGATGTGGGCGAGCATCTCGTCGCGGTCACCGCCCGCGACCTCGACCGACTTCTGGGGCATGACGGTGTCGACGCCATAGGGCTTGCCGTCGACGTGCTCGTCGATCCAGGTCAACTCGGTCTCGAGCTGCTCGGGCGTGAAGCCGACAGCCCCGAGCACACCCATCCCGCCCGCCCGGCTGACGGCGGCCACGACGTCACGGCAGTGGGAGAACGCGAAGATCGGGAGCTCGATGCCGAGCTGGTCGCAGAGCGGGGTCCGCACGGTGCCTCCTCGTCGGGGCCGGGCCGACGCCGACCGCCGCTCCCCCGACGGTACCGGGGCCGGGCACGGCAATTGCCAAGCGCTGCGCCGAGATCGTCAGGCGAGGCGGTGGCGCAGGAGGGTGGTCTCCCCGGGCTGGTGGTCGAACACCGGCACCACGGCGGCCCCGCACCGCAGCGTGTCGGGGTCGGCGTCGACGACCGTCGAGGTGATCCGCACGCCCTCGGGCAGCTCGACCACGGCGATCACCTGGGGCACCTCGTCGGCGAACATCACGGCGGTGGGTTGGCGGGCCACCGAGAACGTGAAGACGGTCCCGGCACCGGAGACCTCCCGCCACGACAGCCGGTCGGACAGGCAGTGCGGGCAACGATGGCGCGGGTAGTGGACGAAGCGGTCGCAGGCGTCGCAGTGCTGAAGGACGACCCGCTCGTCGGCCAGGGCGGCCCAGTACGGGGCGGTGTCGGCCGTCGGGAGGGGCCGCGGCTTCGGGAAGGTGCCCGGGTCGGTGGTCATCGGGCCCCCCGGAGCACGAGGGCGCTCTGCTCACTCATGACGCCACCGGTCCCGGTGACGTAGGCGGTGTCGTGGCGGCCGAGCTGGCGATCCCCGGCCCGGCCCTGGACCTGCCGGACCGCCTCGACCACGTGCGACATCCCGCCGGCCAGACCCGACTGCCCGAACCCCAGCTGCCCACCGTGGGTGTTGCACGGGAAGTCGCCACGGAAAGAGAGGCCGTGGTCGTTCACGAACGCCTGCGCCTGGCCCTTCGCGCAGAACCCCGAGTCCTCGATGGTGAGCAGGGCGGTGATCGAGTAGCAGTCGTAGATCTGCACCATGTCGACGTCGGCGGGCGCGACCCCCGCCATCGAGAACGCCGAGTGCGCGGCGGCCGCCACCGGCGTGTGCGGGAGGTCGGGGGCGTACGTGGGGGTCTTGTGGGTGAGCCGCTCGCCGAACCCGGCGACGTGCACCGGCCGGTGCCGGGTGCGCGCCGCCCGTTCGGCCGAGCACAGCACGACCGCCGCACCACCCGAGCAGGGCATGACGATCTCGAGCAGGTGGAGCGGGTCGGCGATCATGCGCGATCCGAGCACGTCGTCGATCGTGGCCGGGACGTCGTGGAAGATCGCCGCCGGGTTGGCGTTGGCGCTGACGCGCTGGTCGGCGACGATCTTGGCGCGGGCCCGTTCGTCCCAGCCGTACTGGTCGTGGTACCGCTGGGCGTACATCGCGAACCCGCAGTTCTGGGCGACGTTGCCGTACGGGATGTCGAACTCCGCCTGCGGCGAACCCCACGCGTTGCTCGACGCGCCGAACAGCATCCGGTCGTCGAACGGACGCGGCACCGGCGACGTCGGGGTGGGGTCGGCCGGCACCGCCATCACCACCACGTCGCAGATCCCGAGCTCGATGGCGGCGGCGGCGCGCCACACCATCCCGACGGGGGTCGCGCCACCGAGGTCGACGCGCTCGGCCAGGTTCACCGACCAGCCGCAGTACTCGGCGATGGTGGCCGGAACGAACGCCCGCGACTCGAACACCTCGGTGCACACCAGGCCGTCGACCTCGCCGGCCTCGATGCCCGCGTCGGCGAGCGCCTCGGCCGCCAGGTCGGCCCACTGGGCGAGTGACTGCCGCGGGGCCCGGAGCGCCGGCCGTTCCGACGCCCATTCCGAGTACCCCACGATGCAGGCGTCGCCCCGCAGCCCCATTGCGTCCTCCCTGACCGACGATCGGCCGTCACCATATTCAGGTTCGGGCGATCTCGGGGGTCACGGCCACCACGATCACTCGGACGGCAAGATCAGTTGCCGCGGAGTCGAGCGGTGATCCGAGCGCGCAGGCTCCGGGGTCGGTGGCGGCGGGCCCACTCCTCGACCGCGAACGCGGCGTCGTCGGCGTCGTAGGCGAAGCCCTCGGCGACCGGTTCGGTCGTGCCGGTGTCGTCGCGTTCGACCGACCAGATCCAGAGGCGACGAGTGGGGTCGGCGACATGGTCGACGCGACTCCAGAACGGCCCGAAGAGGTGGCGGCGCGACGAGCCTCCGTCTCCGTGCGCCACGTCCTCGAACCGGATCGTCATGCCTTGGATGCTACGGATCGGTCGATGCGATATCCCAGCGGCCTGAAGTGACGTTCAGGTACGAGACGGTGACATCACCGACCGCGGCCCGGCGTTCCGGACACCACCCGGGGCGACCCGGCGCCCCGATCAGTTCCGCGGGACGTCGCGCCAGGGGATCTCGTGGTCGTTCCGCGGCTCGCGCGGCAAGCCGAGCGCCCGCTCGGCCAGGTTGTTCTTCTGGACCTCGTTGGTGCCGCCGCCGATGGAGATCGTGTAGCGACCCACCACCTCGGTCTGAACCCAGTTCGCCACCTCGTCGCCGCCGACGAGGCCAGCCGGACCCGCGATGGCGACGGCCAGGTTGCCCGTGCGCACCCGGCTCTCGCAAGCGAAGAGCTTCAGCGCCGCCGGGTCGATCGGCGGCACCTCACGCCGACGGACCGCCGCCATGATCCGCTCCCCCATCGCCCCGATGATCCGCTCGCGGATGACGGCGTCGGCGAGTTCCTGGCGCACCACCGGATCGCCGGTGCGACCGTGGATGCGGGCCAGCTCGATCAGGTTGGCGGACTTCGAGCCGGCGGCGGTGCTGCCACCGCCGATGAACGCGGCCTCGTTGGAGAGCACGGTCCGGGCGGGGACCCAGCCGCCGTCGATCTCACCGATGACGTTGGCGACCGGCACGCGCACCTCGTGCAGGAACACCTCGTTGAACTCCGAGGCTCCGTTGGCCTGCACGAGCGGGCGCACCTCGATGCCCGGAGAGGCCATGTCGACGAGGATGAACGTGATGCCGCGGTGCTTGGGCGCCTCGGGGTCGGTGCGCACGAGCAGCATGCCCCAGTCGCAGAACTGGGCGGCGGAGTTCCAGACCTTCTGCCCGGTCACGACGAACTCGTCGCCGTCGCGCACCGCCCGGCACGCCAGTCCGGCGAGGTCGCTGCCGGCACCCGGCTCGCTGAACAGCTGGCAGAACGCGTACTCGCCCGACAGCAGCCGGGGGACGTAGTGCGCCTGCTGATCGGGGGTGGCGTGCTTCATCAGCGTCGGGCCGAGCATGGCGATGGTCGCCGACACGAACCCCGACGACACGTCGTAGCGCACGGCCTCCTCGTTGAAAATCCGCTCGTGCCACGCCGTGCCGCCCCGGCCACCGAGCTCGACCGGGTAGGTCAGGCCGGCCATGCGGTGGTCGAACCGGGTGCGCTGCCACGCCCGGGTGCGATCGAACCACGCCTGGGCCGACGCCGCGTCGGTGTGGGTGAGCGTGGTCCACCGGCTGACCGGCTTCCGCAGCTCGGCGTTGGCGGCGAGGAACGCCTGCACCTCGGCCCGGAACTCGGCCTGCTCCGGGGTGTCGACCGTGGTGGTGATCTCGTCGCTCATCGTCCCTCGCTCGTCGCGGACCGTGATTCTGGCCCATCGGACGGACCGTCTCCCAACCCCCGACCGATCCGGCGGGCGACGGCCCGGGTGGCGTCGTTCATCGACCCGGGGATCTCCGCTCCGGCCGGGTCGTCGATCTCGGCCAGGCGGGCGGCGACCGCCTCGGGGGTGGCCCCCTCGGGTGCCACCCAACCCGGCGCCAGACCGACGAACACCCGGGCGAAGTGCCCCGCCCCCACCGAGAAGACCCGCCCGGTGACCGGGCACTCCCGGCCGGCGAGGAACACGACCAGCGGCACGACGCGGTCGACGGTCAGATCGGGCACCAGCGGGCCGAGCGCCGCCGCGGTGTCGCGCAGCACGTCGGGCGGAAAGGGCGGTGGGCCGTCGTGCCCGATCCCGGTGAGGGCCATCGGCAGGATCGCGTTGGCCCGGACGCCGTGGGCGGCGCCCTCGAGGGCCACCACGTTGCACAGACCCACCAGCCCCGCCTTGGCCGCTGCGTAGTTGGCCTGCCACGGGCTGCCGAACAGCCCGGCGCTCGACGACGTGAACACGATGCGCCCACCCCCGTGGTCGCACATCCACCGGTAGGCGGGCTGGGTGACGAAGAACGCGCCGGCGAGGTGGACGTCGAGCACCTCGCGCACGTCGGCCTCGGTCAGGTCGCCGAAGGCGGCGTTGCGCAGCTGCCCGGCGTTGTTGACGAGCACGTCGACCCGGCCGAAGGCGTCGAGCGCGGTCTGCACGATCACTCCACCCCCCGCCGCCGTGGCGACCGTGCCGACGGCGGCGACGGCCGCACCCCCGAGATCGGCGATCTCGGCGACCACCGCCGTCGCCCGCTCGGCGACCACGTCGTTCACCACGACTGCGGCACCCCGCTCTGCGAGCGCCAGGGCGTACCCCCGCCCGAGCCCGTGGCCGGCGCCGGTGACGACCGCCACCTCGCCGTCGAACCGGATGGCGCTCCCGGTCAACGGCCGCCGGCTCCGGAGACCCGACCGGGCGGCGGCGCGGCCGTGGAGACCGTGGCCGTCGCGTCGGGGAGCCCGGCGGCCCGGACCGTCACCGCGACCGTCCCGACCCCGGTGGGTCGGACGACGGCGAGGGCGTGCCCGCGGTCAGTGGTGACGGTCGACCCCGTGAACGGCTCGTCGGTGCACGGATGGCCACTGGCCAGTCCGGCCAGCACACCGGGACCGTCGACGACGACGGACACCGACCGGTCGGTGGCCGGGTGGACGACGTCGGCGGCGTCGACGAGCTCGATCGTGACGTACGCGAGGTCGAACGGGTCGGCGGCGATCGCCACCCGGTCGGCCGTCACGCGCAGGCGCACCTCGTCGGCGGCAGTGCGGAGCACGTCACGCCCCACCTCGGACCCGGCCCGGAAGGCGACCGCCTCCAAGACTCCGGGGTGGTACGTCGTCGTGAACCGCGCCCGGTGGGTCTCGACGGACGCCCGGCCGAGCAGCTCACCGTCGAGCCGGAACTCGACCTCGTCGGCCGCGGCGTAGACCTCCAGGTCCACCGGAGCGCCGTCGTGGCCCGGCCAGGTCCAGGACCGCTCGACCGGTGACCAGCCCCACGGACTCGAATGGACCACGGCGCGGTCGCGGCGGTCGGGCGGGGCGACGAAGCAGAACGGACCCGTCGCGAGCCCGAACACGACCTCGCGGCAGTACGACTGCGGACGCCGACGGCCGGTGACGTCGAGGTCGGCGCACCACGCCGAGCGCCACGGGAAGTGCGCGGTGAACCCCGCCGTGCCGGCTCCCGGGTCGCCGTCCCATTCGGTCCGGCCAACCCCGACCTCGCCGAGGTAGTCCCAACCGGCCCAAGTGAACTCGCCGATGACGTTGGGCAGCACCTCGACGTCGGCCCAGACCTCGGCCATCGCCGTCGGGTGGCTCTCGGAGGCCACGACGACCCGCTGGGGCTCCGCCGCGGCGTCGTCGCGCAGACGTGACTGCATGTAGTTGTACCCGATGACGTCGAGGTAGGAGGCGGGCTCCGCCAGCGCCGCGCTCACACCCGGGTCTCGGGCCACGGCGAGCAGCGCCTCCGCGATCAGGTCTGCCAGCGGCGTCGTGCCACCGTCGGCGGCTCGGCGCTCCGCGATGTGCCGACCGATGGCGGCCGGGGCGTCGGGGTCGACCTGGCGGGCGGTGATCGCCTGGGTGACGTACCGGCCCGGGTCGATCGCCCGGACCCGCTCGGCGAGGAGCCGACCCAGCCGCCGCCCCGACGCCTGGGCACCGTCGCCGATCTCGTTGCCCGTGCTGATCAGCATCACGCTCGGGTGGTTCACCGCGCGTCGGGTGAGCATCGTGAGGTCGGCGTCCCACCACTCGGCGAAGCGGAGCGCGTAGTCGTCCTCGCGCTTCGACTGGGTCCAGACGTCGAACGCCTCGTCCATCACCAGCACGCCGAGGCGGTCGCAGGCCTCGAGCAGGGCACGACTGGCCGGGTTGTGGGAACTGCGGACGGCGTTGAAGCCGGCCGCGTGGAGCAGCTCGATCCGGCGCTCCTCGGCCCGGTCGATCGCCACCGCCCCGAGGGGACCGTTGTCGTGGTGGATGCAGGCACCCCGGAGCAGGACCGGCTCACCGTTGATCCGGAGACCCCGCTGGGGGTCGAGGGTCAGGGTACGAATGCCGAAGGTGCACGACGCGGCGTCGAGGACCGCACCCGACCCGTCGTGCAGGGAGACCACCGCCCGATGGAGCGTGGGGTCGCCGGGGGACCACCGCTGCGGCGATGCGACGAAGAGCCGTCGACGGACGACGAGTCGATCTCCGGCGAACGTGGTCACCGGTGCCCCTTGCGAGGCCAGCACGGTTCCGTCGGCACCGACGACCTCGACCGTGCACGCCACCGTGGCCGGGTCGGCCGAGACGTTGTCGACGGTCACCTCGACGTCGAGGACCGCACCGTCGTCGTCGATCTCGACGGTGCGCACCAGCAGCCCGTCGGGCGCGACGTGGACCCGCGGGCCCTCCCACCACCAGACCGGGCGGTGGATGCCCGCGCCCGAGTACCACCGGGAGTCGTCGTGGGCCCGACACTCCACCAGGATCTCGTTGGGCCCGACCGGGTCGAGCAGGTGGTCGATGGCGACGAGGAAGGTCACGTAGCCGTTCGGGCGGGTGGCGGCCACGGTGCCGTTGACCAGCACCACGGCGTCGCGATAGACGCCTTCGAACTCGAGGACGACCGAACGCCCGGGGGCGACGCCGTCGACGATCCGCCGGTACTGCCACATCCCGCCCGGGTAGTAGGCGGTGGCGGAGGAGCCGGCCGGGTCGCGAGCCAGGCCCACGACGGCGTCGTGGGGCAGGGTGACCGGCTGCCACTCGTACCCGATGACGATGGCCTCCGACGGGCCGGTGGCCTTCGGTCGGACCTCCCACCCCTCGACGAACGGAACCCGCTCCACGTCAGCGGTCCCCGGTGCCGTCCACGAACCGCCGGGCGGTGTGGTGGAGGTGACGGAGCATGATCTCCTGGTCGTTGAGCGGGAACCGCTTGACCGGGGAGTACGCCTCGAGCATCGTCTGGGTCGCCTCGAGGGTGTTGCAGTCCTGGAGGCCGAACTCGGTGAACGTCACGGCGGCGAGCTCCTGACGGAGCCGGTCGAGCGCCGTGGGTGGCGGCGCGAAGTACAGCGAGCACTCGAAGACGTGCCGGTCGTACGCGGTCGGCCAGTAGTGGTACGTGAGGTACCAGCCCGGCTTCCAGAGCAGCACCATGAAGTTGGGGAAGAACAGGAACGAGTCGAGACCCCACGCCCGGTGCCGGGCCGGGTTGGCCCCCGGAGGGAGGTCGGCGAGGCCCGGCACGTCGGGCGGGTCCCACGGCCCGAAGTTGCCGCTGCGCAACGCCCGCTCGATCGGCTTGACCATCATGAGGTCCTTGGGCGGCGCCATCGCACCCCACGACGACACCATGGCGTGCGGGCCGTCGATCTCGTAGTGCAGCGCCTCGAAACCGACGTTCACCAACTTGCCCGCCTCGCCGGTCTGGTACTGCTTCGCGTGCAGCACGGGTGCGTGGTAGAACTCGGTGAAGGCGTCGATGTAGAGCTTCCAGTTGGCGTTGATCTCCGACCGGTACGAGTAGACCTCGGTGAACTCGTGGAACGGGTACCCGGCGATCCCGGCGCCGAGCGGTCCGAGCCAGTCGGCGACCGACGTGGTGTTGTCGGGGTCGACGTTGACGAACACGAAGCCCTCCCACACCTCGCACTGCACGGGTGCAAGGCCGAGGTCGGCCTTGTCGACGTCGAAGAACTCGTTCTCCTGCTGGATGAAGGTGAGCTCGCCGTCGAGCGCGTAGCGCCAGGCGTGGTACTTGCACTGGAACTGCCGGCAGACGC
>JAFMJM010000323.1 GCA_017853455.1 Acidimicrobiia bacterium
CGCCGACCGGTCAGGCCATCGGGCGGATGATCGTCTGGTACTCGGTGTAGGGGGCGATGCCCTCGGGGCCGAGCTCCCGGCCGATGCCCGACGACTTGAACCCACCGAACGGGGCGTTGAAGTCGAGGATCATCGACGAGTTGATCGCGACCACCCCGGTGCGCACCTGCGCCGCGACCTCGGCGCCGTGGTCGGCGTCGGCCGTCCAGACCGAGCCGCACAGGCCGTAGTCGGAGTCGTTGGCGATGGCGATCGCCTCGGCCTCGTCGGTGTACTTGATGACCGACAGCACCGGGCCGAAGATCTCCTCCTGGGCGATCTTCATGTCGTTGGTGACGTCGGCGAACACCGTCGGCTGCACGTACCAACCGCGGTCGAGGTCGGCCGGCGTGCCGCCGCCGACGATCGCCCGGGCCCCGGCGCTCTTGCCGGCGTCGAGGAAGCCTTGCACCCGCTCCTGCTGGCGCTGCGCGACCAGCGGGCCGATGTCGGTCTCGGCGTCGAGCGGGTCACCGACCTTCATGGCCCCGACCTTGGCGGCCAGCGCCTCGACGACTTCGTCGTAGCGCTTGGCGCTCACCAGGATCCGGCTCTGGGCACCGCAGACCTGGCCGTTGTTCATCAGGCCGGAGTCGACCAGCGCGCCGAGGGCGGCGTCGTCGATCGCCCAGTCGTCGAGGACGATGGCGGCCGACTTGCCGCCGAGCTCGAGGGTGCAGCGCTTGAGGTGCTCACCACACACCGCGCCGATGTGGCGACCGACGGCGGTCGAGCCGGTGAAGCTCACCTTGTCGATGCCGCGGTGGCGGATGAGGTGGTCACCGGTCTCGCGGCCGGCGGCCACGACGTTGATCACACCGGGGGGCAGGTCGGCGGCGGCGACGGCCTCGGCGAGCATGTAGCCGTCGAGCGGCGTCTCGGGCGACGGCTTGAGGATGATCGGGCAGCCGGCGGCCATGGCCGGACCGAGCTTGAGCGCCGAGATGAACAGCGGCACGTTCCAGGGGATGATCCCGGCCACGACGCCCACGGGGGCGCGCCGCACGGTGACCGGCGCACCGAACGCACCGGCACGGTCGTCGGCCCAGGTGTAGGTGGGGGTGAGCCCGGCGTAGGTGCCGAGAACCGCGACGCCCGAGAAGACCTGGCCCATCAGTGACCACTTGGCCGGCGAGCCGTTCTCCGACGAGATGGTGTCGGCGATGTCCTGGGCGCGGGCGCCGAGCTGCTCGGTCAGGCGCTGGAGTCCGGCGGCGCGCTCCTCGGGGCTCATGCGCGGCCACGGACCGTGGTCGAACGCCTCGCGGGCCGCGGCGACCGCACGGTCCATGTCGGCGGGGGTGGCGTCGGGGACCGAGCCGATGACCTCTTCGGTGTGGGGCGAGGTCACCTCGATGGTGCCGGTGGCCGAGGAGTCGACCCATTCACCGCCGATGTAGAGCTTGTCGTAGACCTGCACCGTGCCTCCCAGGGGCTGGGCGCGCCCGCGGCGCGCGTCGGCCCGGATGCTACCGACGCCGACGACGGCGCCGCACGGCCCGCACCAGGAGCACCACCAGCCACACCAGGAGGCCCACCAGGGCCAGGACCACGACGACCACGAGCGCCACCGCCGCCACGGTGAGGTCCCGGGTCTGGGCGGGGGTCAGGTTGCGCTGGATGTGGCTCGTCGACACCACCGCCAGGTCGCTCACGAAGACGGGTGGTGCGCAGCCGGAACAGGCGGGATGAACCCCGGTCTCGGCGAGGGAGAGCACGTGGTCACCGGGCGGGACGTCGTAGAGGATGACGAACCGGCCGGCCGCACCGGTCCCGGCCGGGGGCCACGCCATGGTGGAGCGCTGGCGCCCGTCGACGAACACGTCGAGGACGTCGCCCGGACCGCCGGTGGCGGCGTAGGTGAGCCAGAGCGAGTCGCGGTCGGTGGAGAAGGCCACGTTGACGACCCGGGACCCGGCGTCGACCCCGACGGTCACCGGCGAGCCCGCCGCCACGGTCAGCGGGGTGGTGGCGTAGGCGACGGCGGTGCCGACCCCGGTGCGGGGTGGTCCGGTCACCTCGGTCAGGGCGTAGGGCGTGTCGACGGCGACCTGGCGGTACTCGGTGGCGAGGGGCCCGACGTTGGCCCCGGTGAGCGGCGACCAACCGGCGCCGACGGGTGCTCCCGCGGCGGCGCTGCCGGCGTACCAGCCGATCGGGAACTCGTGCTGCTCGCCGCCGGTGTCGGACGTCGGTGGCGTGAGCCGCACGTCGACGACGGCGTCGAGGCCGGGGTAGCCGTGGTACGGCTCGCCGACCTTGCTGATGTAGTTGTCGACGAACACCTGGTCGGGACCGCGACCGACGTCGAGGCGGGTCAACTTGTAGCGCAGGTCGTTCTTCGCGCCGGCGAACTGCGCCAGCGGGATCTCGGGCGAGTCGAACAGCGTCAACTGGCGCGGCGGCTCGTCGAGTGCGAGTGCCGCGGTGGTCGCGACGTTGGCACCGAACGAGTGGCCGATGAGGTGCACCTCGCCTCCGTCGGCACCGAAGCCGGGTCCCAGGATCGTGTCGAGTCCGGTCGCGAAGCGGTGACCATTGACCTCGGTGGCCCGCTCGGGTGCCGCGGCGGAGAAGGCGCTGCTCACCGTGGCCGACTGGTCGATCCACGAGTACATGAGGACGGTCGCGCCGGGATCGGCCGCCTGGAGGTCGCGGGCCAGCTCGACGAAGTTCCCCGACAACGGCGCCTTCGTGGTGGGGACGACGAAACGGGGGTCCCAGAAGTGCACCAGCGTGGTCGACGACCGCTGGAGGGCCAGGTACTCGTCGAGCCACCCGACCGCCCAGCCGTGGGTGATCGCGATCACGTCGCCACCCGTGACCGAGTCGGCGGCGACCGGGACGAAGGTCGTGCCGTCCCACCGGCCGAAGCGGTCGAGGATCGGCCAGTCGCTGACGTTGGTCTGGGCGGCGCGCGGCACGCCGACCGGAGCGGCGACGGCGTCGGGCGGGGGCACGGCCACGGCGCCG
>JAFMJM010000324.1 GCA_017853455.1 Acidimicrobiia bacterium
AGGACCGACGCGAACAGGGCGATGGTCGCACCCTGGACGACCCAGCCGGGGTCGGTGGTGGCGTTGCCGGTGAGGGTGGAGTAGGCGACCGTCGCCGGACCGTAGGTGAGGATGGCCGCACCCGCCCCCGACGCTGCCGTGTTGTCGGCGAAGGTCGAGTTGGTCGCGGTGACGGAGCTCAACGCCGCGATGGCGCCGCCGTACCCGCTGGCCGAGTTGTTCGCGAACGTGGAGTCGACCACCACGGCGTCACCGCCGGTGTACAGCGCGGACCCCGAGTAGGAGTGGTGGTTGGTGAACGTCGACCGGACCGCCGTCAGCACGCCGTTGCCGGCGAAGGCGCCGGCGGCCTGGGGAGCGACGTTGGCGTCGAAGACCGAGTCGGTGGCGGTGACCGGCCCGCCGGAGATCACGGCGGCGCCGTAGGTGGCGGTGATGTTGCCGGTGAACGTCGAGCGGGTGGTCGTCACGGAGAGCGTGGCCCAGATCCCGCCGCCGGAGTCGGCGGTCGCCTCGTTGCCGGTGAAGACGGAGTCGGTGATCACGGCGGCACCCTGGGAGTTGATCGCACCGCCGAGGTTGACCGACGTGTTGTCGGCGAAGGTCGAACCGGTCACGACGATCGAGCCGGCGGTGGCGATGGCTCCGCCGACCGTTGCACTGTTGCCCCGGGTGAGGGTCAGGCCGTCGAGCGTCGTGGTGCCCGTCGAGGTGACGACCACGAGCGGGAAGGTGTCGTCGCCGGTGATCGTGGTGCCGCTGCCGGTGACCGTGAGGGCGTGGGCGCCACCGCTGCCGCCGTCGAAGGCGAGGGTGCTCGCCAGGGTGATCGTCCCGAGGCCGGCCGGGATCACGATCTCGACGTCGGTGCCGTCGGCCGGGCCGCCGGTGCTGGCGTCGGTGAACGCGGCGCGGAGGGTGCCGGGCCCGGTGTCGGCCGCCGAGGTGAGCGTGATGGTGGTGACGGTCGCCGAGGCGGGGGACCCCAAGGCGACGAGGGTCGTCGCGGCGCACAGCACGGCGACGACCACTGCGAGCAGGACCGGGAACGGACCCCGGCGGGCGGAACGCAGCACCTCGACTCCCGGACGGATTTGCGGCCGATCGGCCGGTCGACCGATCGGGGGAGCCGGGACCGTAACGCTGCGATCCCCACTCCGCCAACGCCCCCGTTGTTTGGGTGATTGTTGGGGCCAGAGGCCCCACAATCACCCAAACAACGGGGTGGGCAGGGTCGGGTCGGGCGGGATCGGAGAACGGCGAGCGTTGCCTCTAGGGTGCGGCCATCCGCCGTCGAACCATCGGAGTGTCACCGTGAACCGAGCCCAGCGTCGAGCCGAACTGCGTCACCACGGCAAGCGGCGGGCCGTCGCGCTCGGGTCGGCGGCCGTGCTGGCCTCGGCCGGTGGCGGTGCGGCCCTGGTGCTGGCCTCGAGTGCCCCGGCCGGCGCCAACGCACCCATCGTCGTCGACAGCCTCACCGACGACGGCACGGGCACGACCCTGCGCGATGCCATCGACCAGGCCAACTCCGTCGGCGGCCAGGACACCATCACGTTCTCGGTGACCGGCACGATCACCCTGACGAGCGACCTGCCGAACATCGACGAGGGCACGCTCATCCAAGGTCCGGGGGCCGATCAGCTCACCGTCGACGGCGACGACTCCTTCCAGATCTTCAACTTCTTCGGGATCTCGACCGCCGAGTACGACAGCTCGGTGAGCGGGCTCACCCTCACCGGCGGCCACACCGGCGTCGCCGGTGGCGCGATCGTCAAGGCCTACAGCAACGGCAACCTGGCGATCTCCGACTGCGTGATCACGGGGAACTCCACCGACGGTCCAGGAGGGGGCATCGCGCTCTACGACACCCGCGGCGACATCACGATCACCGACACCGTCGTCTCCGACAACGAGAGTGGGTCGGGCGGCGGTGGTCTGGCGGCCAGCGACAACGACCCGGGCCACGAGATGCACGTCACCGTCACCGGCAGCTCGTTCACCGGCAACCATGCGGACACCATCGGGGGTGGCATCTGGGCGCAGCACGGGGTGATCGACGTCTCCGACACCACGGTGTCTGTGAACGACGCGGCCAGCTTTGGGGGTGGACTCGCCCTCTACGACGTCGAGGCGACCTTCACGGGCGTCACCATCGACGGCAACGAGTCGGGGACCTCGGTCGGCGGCGGTCTGCAGGCGTCGAGCGCCACGGTCTCGATCGTCGACAGCTCGATCAGCGACAACGTGGCGAGCCGCGGGGGCGGGGGCCTGTACCTCGGTGGCTCGACCTTGACCGTTTCGGGATCAACGATCGCCGGGAACGAGGCGGGGTTCTACGGCGGCGGTCTCTACGTGGACGCGTTCGCGATCGCCACCACGATCGTGAACTCCACCATCTCGTCGAACACGGCGAGGAACGCCGGGGGTGTGAACGGGGGCGTGGGAGTCGGGTTGGTGATCACCCAGTCGACCGTCACCGGCAACATCGCGACCGCCCCGTCCGCCGGTTCGGCGGTCGGCGGGATCAAGATCGGCGCAGTGGTCGTCGCCGTGGACGGCCCTCCTGCGGGAACGCTGGTCGCCACCGGTGCCATCGTGGCGGGCAACGGCGGTCTCGACGTCGGGTCGGTGACCGGAACCCTCGCCACGGTCGACTCCACCGCATCGGTCATCGGGCTGGTCGACGACGTTGGGGTCACCGTGGTCGACGGCGGGCGCACGCAGCGGGGCGTGACCGCCGAGGCGCTACACCTCGGGCCGCTCGCCGACAACGGTGGGCCGACCCTCACCCACGCCCTGCTCCCGGGCAGCGTGGCCATCGACGCCGGGCCGGTGCCGCCGGCGACGTTCACCGGTGACACCTGGGACCAGCGCGGCGAGGGCTTCCCCCGCGTCGTGGCCGGGCGGGTCGACGCCGGCGCCTTCGAGGTCCAGCCGGCGGTCGAGCCGGAGCCCACCTTCACCGGCTGAGCACCCTTCGGTGTTTGGGTGATTGTTGGGGCCA
>JAFMJM010000325.1 GCA_017853455.1 Acidimicrobiia bacterium
GGAGCGGTGGCCGGACGCTACTGCGCGTCGACCGCCGACGGGGCCGCTCGGCGTCGACCGAGGAACCCGAGCACCCCACCCCCGACCAGGCCGACCAGCGCGCACAGACTGACGACGACGCTGCCGAGGTCGACCACGCCGAACAGCACCAGGTCGATGCCGACGAACAGCCCGAACACCAGCCCGACGAGGGCACCGAGGATCGCGCGGCCCATGTCAGCTCCTTCCGCCGAAGAGCGGCCAGGCGAGGGCCACGAGGCCCGCACCGGTGACGACGGTGATGACGAGGCTGACCCAGGTGGCCGGGGAGCCGAGGGCGTTGCCCTCGATCTGCAGGGTGGCCGACCCGGCGCAGGTGCCGTTGGCGTCGCGGTGCGCGACGTCGAGGGTGAGGGTGGTGCCGCCCGGGACGATTCCGGGCACGTCGAAGCGTTGGGTGCCCTCGTCCTCGGGGTCGCTGCTGGTGCCCGACCACTCCTTGACCGCCAGCGACCCGAACGGGGCCGGCAGGTCGACGGCCACCGACCCGGCGTAGGTCCCGGGCGGCCCGGGGACGGCCGCCTGCCAGGCGACGCTCGATCGCCGGGCGATCACGAAGGTCCGATCGCCGGCGTTCCGGTGGGTGATCGCGACCGATGCGGTGCCGTCGGGCCCGGGGGTGAAGGTGGCCGATCCGGTGCACGGCCCCGACACGGCCGCCGAGGCGGGGAGCGCAACGGCACCGAGGGCACCGAACGTCAGGGCGCCACCGAGGAGCAGGCGCAGCAGGGTCCGCACAGGGTCCTCCTCGCGTCGTCGCCGAGGGCTCGGCGGCGGTCGTCCGGGGAACCTACAGACCATCCGGTGGGCTGCGGTAGGGACTTCCGGCCCGGAGCGGATGCCCGACCGGCCCGTCGTGCGAACATGGCGGGGTGAAGTTCTCGCTGTCCCTGCCGCTGCTCAAGGACCGGGCGCACCGCGACCCGTACCACGAGACCTACGCCCTCGCGCAGATCGCCGAGGAGTGCGGGTTCGACACCGTCACCATCGGGCACCACCACTTCATGCCCGGCAACCTCGCCGACCCGCTCACCTTCCTGGCCACCGTCGCCGCGCGCACCTCCACCGTCCGGGTCGGCACCGGGATCTTCCAGTTGCCGATCCACAACCCGGTGCGGGTCGCCGAGCAGGTGGCGACGATCGACGAGATGTCGGGCGGACGGATCTCGCTCGGGGTGGGGCTCGGCTGGTGGCCGCTCGAGTACGACGTGATGGGCTCCGACTTCGCCACGCGCGGCGCACGCATGGAGGAGGCCCTCACGATCATGAAGCTGGTCTGGACCCAGGAGCAGACGTCCTTCGACGGCCGCTTCTGGTCGTTCCCCGACCTCACGGTGCACCCGCGTCCCGTGCAGTCGCCGCACCCGCCGCTCTGGGTGGCGGGCGTGGCCGACACCGCGGTCGACCGGGCGGCGCGGCTCGGCGACGCGTGGATCTGCGGTCCGGTGCAGTCACTGGCCAAGGCACGGTCGTGCCTCGAGGTCTACCGGACGGCGTGCGCCCGCGAGGGCCGTGCGCCCGAGTGGATCCTGCGGCGCTACGCCTGGGTCGGTGCCGACCGCCGGCAGGTGATGGACGAGGTGCTGCCCGCCTACGTCGACGGCCTGATGGTGCACTGGCGGGAGTCGGCGGAGGACGCCGAGGAGCAGGCGCTCTTCGCCCGGATCGACGCCGGCGACGACGTCTCGGCCGACGAGATCGCCGCCGACCGGCTGCTCTACGGCGCACCCGACGACGTCGTCGCCCAGATCGAGCGCTACCGCATGCTCACCGGCTGCGACCACGTGCACGCCGCCTTCGGTGCGGGCCTGCCCGCCGACACCGGTCAGGCGTCACTCGGCGAGTTCGCCGACATCGCCGAGATGATCCGTCTCTTCGGGCGGGAGGTCGTCCCGGCCTTCGGGTGATTGAGCAGATCTCGCCGTCGGTCAGCGGCCGCGCAGCGTGCCGCCGTCGACCGAGTAGAGCTGGCCGGTGATCCACGACCCCTGGTCGGAGCACAGGTACACGGCCAGGTTCGCCACGTCCTCGCCGGTGCCGGCGCGGCGGAGCGGGATCTGCTGGGCGATCATCGCCTCCCAACGCTCGCCCCGCCCGACGTCGTCGAGTCGGAACGTGTCGATGATCCCCGGGCAGATCGCGTTCACCCGGATCCCGTCCGGCCCGAGCTCGTCGGCCATGGCGCAGGTGAGCGCGTGGATGCCGGCCTTCGACGCGGCGTAGGCCGCGGTGCGCCCGGCCATCAACTTCCCGCCGATGGACGAGATGTTCACGATGCTTCCGCCCGCACCCTGGGCCACGAGGGCTCGCCCGAACGCTCGGCTCATGAGGAAGGTGCCGGTGAGGTTGACGTCGATCACGGTGCGCCAGGCCTCGACCGACAGGTCGACCACCGGCACCCGGTCCTCGCCCCGGGCCGCCCCGGCGTTGTTGACCACGACGTCGACCCGACCGAGTTCGGCGAGGGTCTGCGCCACGAGTCGGTCGACGGCGTCGGGGTCGGCGACGTCGCTGACCACCGGGATCGCCTGTCGACCGAGGGCTCGGATCTCGTCGGCGACGGAGTCGATGTCGCGCCATCCGGCGGCCCGCTCGTCGTCGGGGTAGCGCTCGGGCGGACGACCCGTCCCGGTCAGGACGACATCGCAGCCGGCCCGGGCGAGCTCCACGGCGATCGGCCGTCCGATCGAGCGCATCCGTCCGGCACCGGTGACCACGGCGACCTTGCCGGCGAGTCCGCTGAGGAGGATTCCGTCCATCGCCGAAGTATGGCCTCCGGGGTGGCGCCCTCGGCAGGACTCGAACCTGCGCACACGGCTCGGTGGGGTGGTGTGCCGGTGGGCATCGGGCTCCGGGGCGGTTCCGCGGAACCGTTCGGGGTGGGGGTGGCGCCCTCGGCAGGACTCGAACCTGCGCACACGGCTCCGGAGGCCGATGCTCTATCCGCTGAGCTACGAGGGCA
>JAFMJM010000326.1 GCA_017853455.1 Acidimicrobiia bacterium
GACCGCCGGGACGACCATCGCCGCGACCGCGAGCACGGCCGCCGCTCCGAACACCACCGTCGCCGAACGCGAGACCACCCCGGCCGGCTCGCCGACCCGGTTGCCGAGCGCCCAACCGGCGACCACGCTCACGAGCACCAGCGGGAGGACCCCCACGATGTGGTTGAGCCCCGGCCGGGGCAGCAACGAGAGCAATCCGGCGACGGCGAACCCGGTCGTCGCGATCCGCAACGCGACCGGGGCCCGCCGGGCCCGGACCGCGCCCGCCACCGCCACCACCAGCAACACCGGAGGCGACGCCTGCACGACCACGCCCACGACCCGCCGGAACGCGAACGGCGTCGCCCCGGTGACGAGGTCGGAGATCCGGTTCCCGAGCGCCGGGAGGTACCCGAACCCGAGCCGGACGTACTCGCCCTTCGAGGCGAACACCTGACCGACGAACGCCGACCAGGCCCCGGTGACCGCGATGGCTCCCACGCACACCGCCGACACGAGCAGCGCGCCCACCGCGATGCCCGCGGCCGCAGTCAGCCGGTCGCGCCACGGTGATCCCGGCGCGACCGTGATCGCCACGGCGCCGACCGCGAGGGCCACGAACACCCCGACGTTGGGCTTCGACCAGAACGTGCACGCTCCGAGCACGCCGACGGTGGCGGCCGCCGCGCCCGCCCGCCGACCGGCTGCCGCGGCGTCGATCCACCAGAGCGTGGCCCGGAGCGTCCCCAGCGCGCAGCAGATCGCCAGCCCGGAGTACAGGCTGACGAACGACGCGTACGGCGCGGCCACCCCGAGCAGCACCCCGACCAGCACGACGCGGCCGCCCGGGCGCAACCCCGCCCGACGCGCGACCGACACCCCCACCACGACCTCGGTGGCGAAGATCGCGGCGCTCAGCGCCCGGACCGCCGCCATCTGCGACCCCACCACCCGCACCGTGACGGCGGCCAGCCAGGCCGCCAGCGGCGTGGTGACGTCGTAGACGTCGCGGTAGAGGGTCTCCCCGTGCGCCACCCGGGTGGCGATCCAGAGCATCCAGGACTCGTCGCGGACGATGACGAGGCGCTGGAGCAGGAGCAGCCAGGTGAACCCGAAGACCGCCACCCACAGCACGGCGGGCCCCGCCGGGCGCGCCCGCGACACCGGTGCGGGAGGAGCGGCGGCGTCGACGGGCACGGGCCGAGTCTGGCAAGTGCCGGGGCCCCGTGCCGACCGGTCCGGGGTTCCCTATGCTCCCGGTGCCCGGGGATCCCCGGGCACCGCCCGAGGGGAGACCGCGTGGAGCGCACCCGACCGGTCGTGCTGGTCGCCGGCCTCGGCGACACCGGCATCCTCGTCGCGACCCGCCTCGCCCGGACGTGCTCGGTGGTCGGGGTCGCGACCCGCCCGGCGCTCGTCAGCGGCCAGGAGCTCGGCACGCGCCTCGTCGACCCCGACCGGTGGCGCCGCACCTACCTGGTGCCGTTCCGCCGCTTCCGGCACCTCGACGCGGTCCGTCTCGTCCACGGTCGCATCACGGCGGTCGACCTCGACGCCCGGAACGCGACCGTCACCTGCGCCGACGGCACCACCGAGACGGTGCACTACGACGCACTGGTCGTCGCGACCGGGGTGTCGAACGGCTTCTGGCGCCACGACCGTGTCCAGGATCTCGCCGCCGTCGAGGCCGAGATCGTCGCGGCGGGCGCCGAGCTCGGTCGGGCGACGACGGTGGCGGTCGTCGGCGGTGGGGCGACCGGCGTCAGCGTCGCCGACAACCTCGCCCGGACGCAGCGCGCCGAGGTGCACCTGTTCCACTCCGGCGACGAGCCCCTGCCCGGATACCACCCGCGGGTACGGCGCTGGATCACCGGGCACCTCCACCGGGCCGGCGTGGTCGTCCACCCCGGGCACCGGGCCGCGGTGCCCGACGGGTTCGTCGGCGACTCCCTCACCCACGATCCGGTTGCGTGGAGCACCGGGCAGGAGCCCTTCGCCGCCGACGTGACCCTCTGGGCCACCGGGCGGGTGCGGCCCCACACCGGGTTCCTGCCCCCGGCGGTGCTCGACCCCGACGGGTTCGTCACGGTCGACGACCACCTGCAGGTCCCGGGACACCCCGAGGTCTTCGCCGTGGGCGACGTGGCGGCGAGCGACCCGCTGCGCAGCTCGGCGCGCAACTGGGGGTACGGCGTGGTGGTCGCCAACGTGCGGACGGTCGTCGGTGGCCGCCGCGGCCGCCTGCGGCGCTACCGGGCCGCCCCGTACCGCTGGGGGTCGGTGCTCGGCCTCCAGGCCGACGGCCTCACCGTCGTCCAGCCGAACGGACGCCGGTTCCGCTTCTCCCGCCGGATCGCCGAGCGCCTGCTGTTCGGATCGTTCGTCACCCGGTACCTCTACGGCGGCCTCCGGCGCGATCCGACTCCCTGAACCGCCCGGGCCTGCTCGCCCGACCGCTCCGGTCTCGTGGTGTGGACGTTTCCGGGGGCCAGGGGCCCCGGAAACGTCCACACCACGAGGTGGGGCTGCCCGACCGGGCCGACCAGGTGCTAGAGAGCGGGTCCCGATCCCGTCGAGGAGGCCCGTCATGTCCGAACCGCTGGTGCTCGTCGAGGCCGACGGCGCGGTACTCACCGTCACCATCAACCGCCCCGAGAAGAAGAACGCCGCCAACGCCGAGGTGCTGTGCCGCCTCTACGACGCGTGGGTCCGCCTCGACACCGATGACTCGCTGCGCGTCGCCATCCTCACCGGCCGCGGCGACACGTTCTGCGCCGGCATGGACCTCGCCGAGATCGGCCGCCTGCGCGAGGGCGTCGTCGACAACGAGTGGCTCCAGCGGTTCCGCGACCAGCCCGAGGTGATCCTCGGCGGCTGGCTCAAGACCTACCGACCCACCAAGCCGGTGATCCTCGCCGCCGAGGGCTTCGCCCGGGCCGGCGGCACCGAGATCCTCCAGGGCACCGACATCCGGGTCGCGGGCGAGAGCGCGGTGTTCGGCGTGACCGAGGTGCAGCGGGG
>JAFMJM010000327.1 GCA_017853455.1 Acidimicrobiia bacterium
CCGGTGAAGGTGGGCTCCGGCTCCTCGGCCTGCACCTCGTAGGCGCCCACGTCGACCTGCCCGTTCCTGACCCGGGCGTAGCCCTCGCCGCGCTGGTCCCACTCGCTGCCCGGGAACGATGGCGCCACGGTGCCGCCGGCGTCGATCGCGACGCTTCCCGGCAGGAGCGCATGGGTGAGGGTCGGGCCACCGTTGTCGGCGAGCGGCCCGAGGGCCAGCTCCGTGGCCGTCACGCCCGTGTGGGTGCCGCCGAGGTCGTTGATGGTGACGGTCGGCGTCTGCACGACCCCGAAGATCGAGGACCGCGACGCCACGGTGGTCGTCTCGTCGTCTTGCGTCCCGACGTCGAGAATGCCGTTCCCGGCCACGATGGAGTCCTCGACCGAGAGGGTCGCGGGCGGTGGCGGCGTCAGCGGCCTCGGCGCGCGGCGCTCACCGGCACCCTTCGCCGATCCGCCGAGCGGCGACGCGAGCGAGCCCGCCGAGACCCCGTTCAAGAGGATGCCGTCGGCAGCATCGGTGTCGTCGGTCGCCGTGTTCGCCGTCACCGTCGACGACACCACCGTCACCCCGGTTCCGTTGGAGACGACGATCCCACCGCCCTGGTAGGCCGAGTTGCCCGACACGGTCGAGTTCTCGATCGTCTGCGTCCCGTAGAGCGCGACCAGACCTCCGCCGGCGACCACCCCCCGGTTCCCCGACACCGTCGAGCTGTTGACCGTCAGGGCGCTGTACAGGGCGAAGACCCCACCCCCGAAGTATCCGTAGTTGTCGGTGATCGTGCTGCCCGAGATCGAAGCCGTCGTGGCGGACACCGCGAATCCACCACCGCTCAACGCCACGTTGCCGCTGATCGTCACCCCCGTCAAGGTGGCGTCCACCATCGCGTACAGGACGACGCCACCGCCGCCGTCCGCCGCCGTGTTGCCTTCGAAGGTGGTGTCGCTGACCGAGAGCGACGAGTGCCGCACGTGGATGCCGCCACCGCCCCCGGCGGTCTCGTTGCCCTCGAACCGGCTGCCGGCGATCGTGATGTGCTGTCCCGGCGAGATTGCATCGGCGTAGAGGCCACCACCGTTGATGTTCGCGAAGTTGTCGCTGACCGTTACGTCACTGATCGTGATGTCGGTGATGTTGTTGTACGCCTGGATGCCACCACCCTTCAGGAAGATGTTCTGGGTGATGACCAACTCGGACAGCGTGATCGGCACGGTCGTGTTGTAGGCGGCCACGCCGGGACCGCTCGAACCGGTGACCGTGAGTCCGTCGATCGACACCGATCCGCTCGTCACCGCGTCGATGAAGAACGGCTGGTAGGCGGTGCCGCCCGAGACGGTGAGGCTCCCCACGCCGGGTCCGACGATGTCGACCCCGTCGGTGATGTGGGGCAGGCTGGACGCCAGGGTGATGGTGCCGGTCACGGAGAACTCGATCCGGTCCTGACCGCCGGTGCCGTTGGCGTCGTTGATCGCCTCGCGCAACGAGCCCGCACCGCCGTCGGCCAGGGTCGAGACGGTCAGCACCGGGTTGGCCATGGCCGCACCCCCGGTCAGCACGACCGCCGCTCCGGCGCCGGTGGCGGCCAGCGCCGCGGCCGAGCCGAGCGCAGCGGCACTGCGGGTGGTGCGGGTGGAACGGGCGTCGGTGCGGCGGGCGGCACGGCGCTGGGCGCGGTTCATCCGGGTCTCCATGGTCGAGGTCGCCACAAGAGTAGGTGAGCCCGGATCGGGGCTGTGGGTTCCCGGGGGGCGCCCAAGTAAGCCCCGGAAGGGAGCCCGGAGCCTCGGATGCCGGGCCCAGCCGCCGTCCGGCCTTGGCCGATCAGCCGGTGAAGGTCGGCTCCGGCTCCTCGACCTGCACCTCGTAGGCGCCGACGTCGACCAGCCCGTTCTCGACCCGGGCGTAGCCCGTGCCGCGCTGGTCCCACTCGTTCCCCGGGAACGACGGCGCCACCGCGCCCCCGGCGTCGATGGCGACGCTGCCCGGCAGGAGCGCATGGGTGAGGGTCGGGCCACCATTGTCGGCGAGCGGCCCGAGGGCCAGCTCCGTGGCGGTCACGCCGGTGCGGGTGCCGCCGAGGTCGTCGATGGTCACGTCGGGGGTATCGACGATTCCGAAGATCGAGGACCGCGACGGCACGGTCAATGCGGCAGCGTCACTCGTGGCGACGTCGAGGTCGCCGTTCCCGGCCAGGATCGAGTCCTCGACCGTGAGGGTCGCCGGCGGGGGCACCACCAGCGGCGCCGCGGCATGGCGTGCGGCGACTCCCGGCGCCGCAGCGGAGAGTTCCGCCGACCAGACGGGGGCGGGGAGCAGCACGAGGATGCCGTCCACCGCATCGGGGGCGCCGGTCGCCGTGTTGGCGGTCACCGTCGACGACGTCAGGGTCACCGAGCCGCTGGTGGAGATCGCACCCACATAGGCAGACGTGTTGGACGACACCGTCGAGTTCTCGAACGTCAGCGATCCGTTGACGCAATACGCCGCGCCGCCGTAGGCCGACCCTTCGTTCCCCGACACCGTCGAGGCGTTGAAGGTGATCGTGCCGTAGATGCCGAAGATCCCGCCTCCGAGGCGGGCGTAGTTCTCACTGATCGTGCTTCCCGAGAAGGAGGCCGGGGTTTCGACCGCGCTGATCCCACCACCGCCTCCCGCACTGTTGTCGGTGATCGTCACGCCGTCGAACGTGGCGTACTCCATGGCGTAGAGAAAGACGCCACCACCACTCAAGCTCGCATAGTTGCTGGAGAAGGTCGTGTCACTGACCGTGAGCGACGAGTTGCGCACGTTCATACCGCCGCCGGCCCCGGGAGTCTCGTTGTCCTCGAACCGGCTGCCGGTGATCGTGATGTGCTGGCACGGTGAGATTGCGTCGGCGTAGAGACCACCACCGTTGATGTTCGCGAAGTTGTCGCTGACCGTCACGTCACTGATCGTGATATCGGTGATGTTGTTGTACGCCTGGATGCCACCACCC
This sequence comes from Acidimicrobiia bacterium, assembly GCA_017853455.1. GTDB lineage: Bacteria > Actinomycetota > Acidimicrobiia > IMCC26256 > PALSA-555 > CAIUKV01. The sequence goes on from JAFMJM010000327.1 coordinate 2,978, forward strand.
TTCAGGAAGATGTTCTGGG
>JAFMJM010000043.1 GCA_017853455.1 Acidimicrobiia bacterium
TGATCTCGATGCCGGGGGTGTCGGTCGGCACCAGGAACATCGACGCGCCCTGGTAGACCGACACGTCGGGGTCGGTGATGGCCATGACGATGGCGAAGTTCGCGAAGCGGAAGTTCGACGAGTACCACTTCTCCCCGTCGATGACCCACTCGTCGCCGTCACGCCACGCGCGGCAGCGGAACTCCTGGGGGTCGGACCCGGCCTGGGGCTCGGTCATCGAGTAGCTCGACACGATCTGCCCGTCGAGCAGCGGGCGCAGGTAGCGGGCCTTCTGCTCCTCGGTGCCGTAGTGGGCGAGGATCTCGGCGTTGCCGGTGTCGGGGGCCTGGGTGCCGAACACCGACGGCGCCCACTGGGAGCGGCCGAGGATCTCGTTCATCAGCGCGAGCTTGAGCTGGCCGTACCCGAGCCCACCGAGGTCGGGTCCGAGGTGGCACGCCCACAGACCCCGGTCGCGGACCTGCTGCTGGAGCGGCCGGATCACCTCGGCGTGGATCGGGTGGGCCTTGTCGTACACGAGGTGGTGGTCCACCGCGAGGTCGAGGGGCGCGACCTCGGTGTCGACGAACGCCCGGATCCAGTCGAGCTGCTCCTGGAACTCCGGTTCGGTCGAGAAGTCCCACGCCATCGTCCGCTCCCCTGCAGCCGCCCGCGCCACTCCGATCGGGTGACGTCGTCGCAGCATCATGCCGTGCGCGCCCACCCGACGCACAAGCAGCCATTCGTGCAATCGGGGCGTTCCTCCCCCGGCGGGGCGGCACGGCGCCGACGCGCCTGCGAGACTGCCGCCCGTGACTGCTGCACCCCGCCACCGCGCCTACGTGACCGCCCCGTTCCGGGGCCCGGGTCTCGCCACCCTCGAGGGCCTCGCCGACGTCGTCCTCGACCCGTGGATCGACCAGCACCCGGTCCGGCTCCTCGACAGCGACGCCATGGCCGAGCGGGTGCGCGAGCACGACGCCGACATCCTGATCGTCGAGTCCGACTTCATCAACGGGCCTGCGGTGTACGACCTCCCGCTCGTGGCGCTCGGCGTGTGCCGCGGCGACCCCAACAACGTCGACCTCGCCCTCGCGACCGCCAAGGGCATCCCCGTGCTGCGGGCGCCGGGCCGCAACGCCGACGCCGTGGCCGAGCTCGCCGTCGCCCTCATGTTCGCCGTCAACCGCGGCATCGTCCAGGGCGACCACGACGTCCACCAGGGTCAGAGCTACCGCGACGGCACCATCCCGTACCAGCGGTACCGGGCGTGGCAGCTCGCCGGCCGGACCCTCGGGATCGTCGGGTTCGGCGCGGTGGGGCGGGCGCTGGCCTGGCGCGCCGAGGGCCTCGGGATGACCGTGCTCGCGTACGACCCGTACGCCCCCGACGCCACGGCGAGCCTCGACGACCTCCTCGCCGCCGCCGACGTCGTGTCGATGCACGCCCCGGTGACTCCCGAGACGAACGACATGATCGGCGAGGCGGAGTTCGCCCGCATGAAGCCGGGTGCGATCTACGTCAACACCGCCCGGGCGTACCTCCACGACGACGACGCCCTCGTCGCCGCGCTGGCGTCGGGTCACCTCGGCGGTGCCGGCCTCGACCACTTCCGCAAGGAGCACATCGCGCCCGACCACCCGTTGTGCGCGATGCCCAACGTCGTGCTGACCCCCCACATCGGCGGGGCCACCTACGACACCGAGGCCAACCACTCGACCCAGATCGCCGACGGGCTCGCCGAGCTCCTCGCCGGCGGTCGCCCCGCCAACCTCGTGAACCCGGAGGTCCTGCCGTGAGCGACGCCCCCCAGCCCACGAACGAATCGGTCAAGGAGCAGCTGCTCTGGGTGGCCCAGGAGATGCTCCGCAGCGGCCTGGTCGAGGGCACGGCCGGCAACTGCGCCGCCCGCCTGCCCGACGGCAACGCCGTGCTCACCCCGTCGTCGCTCGACTACCTCGAGATGACCCTCGACGACCTCGTGGTCTGCGACCTCGACGGCACCGTGGTCGAGGGCCACCGCTCCCCGACCACCGAGAAGGCACTGCACCTCTCGGCGCTGCGGCTCTACCCCGAGATCAACGCCACGATGCACTGCCACGCCAAGTTCGCCACGATGTTCGCCCTCACCCGCCAGCCGGTGCCCGCCGTGATCGAGGAGTTCGACATCTTCGTGGGCGGCGACGTCGAGGTCGCCGACTACAAGGTCACCGGCAGCGACGAGCTCGCCGACGAGGTGGCGTCACGGGTCGCCCGCAAGGCCGCGGTGCTCATGGCCAACCACGGCCTCTTCGCCGTGGGCAAGGACCCGAAGCAGGTCCTCCACGTCGCCCACCTGATCGAGCGCACCGCCGAGATCGTGTGGGGCGCCCGGGCCATCGGTGAGGTCGTCCCCCTCCCCGACTCGGTCAACGCCCAGTTCTCCAGCTACTACCGCTACGGCCGCACCGGCTCCTTCGACTGAGATCCACTCCACCGGGCGCCGGGTGCCCTACGGTTGTCGCACACCCACCGACCGGAGGTCACCCGTGTTCAAGGCCCTGCTCGCCATGATCGTCGTGTTCCTCGTCGCCACGTTCCCCGCGACGTTGCTGCTCATGCTCTTCCTCGGCAACGTCGGGGTCCACGTCGGCTACTGGGGCACGCTGCCGCTCGGCATCCTGGTGTCGGTCCTGCTCGGCGGCGTCGCCGGGCGCGCCGAGTACTGAGTCAGCCGCCGGGCCTGCGCCCGGCGCGCACGGCAGCGGTCAGCACTTCCTCGAGGGCGTCGAGCGCGGCCGGCCAGGTCAGGCCGGCCGCCCGGGCCCGGGCCGCGTCGCTCATCTGCGCCCGCAGCGTGGCATCGGTGCCGAGCCGGATCCAGGCGTCGGCGAACGTGTCCTCGGTGTCGGCCAGGATGCCGGTGGTGCCCGCCACCACCGAGTCGCGCACGCCCTCCACGTCGAAGCCGACCGTGGGCACGCCCGCCCCGGCGGCCTCGATGACGACGGTGCCCCACCCCTCGTGGTGGGCCGGGTGCACCAGCACCCACGCCGCACCGAGCTCCCGGGCCTTGTCGGCCTCGCTCAGGAAGCCGGTGAACTCGACCCCCTCGAGGCCCGTCGCGAGCGCCCGGAGGGCGTCGAGCTCCGGACCGTCGCCGGCGATCACCAGCGTGCCGCCGGTGGCCGCCCGGACCCGCGGCCAGCACCGCAGCGCCAGGTCGACGCGCTTGTGGGGGACCAGTCGTCCCAGGATCAGAAAGCGCGGGTCGGGCGAGCGCTCACCGGCCGCCTCGACGGGCGCGGCCCCCATCTCGATCGTCCGGACGGCGTCGGCCGGGATCCCGAGACCCACGAGCGCCCGCTTGGTGGAGTCCGACACCGCCACGTAGGCGGAGCGCCGGTACGCCCGGGGCATCGCCCAGCCCTCGAGCCAGCGCCCGAAGGCGGCGACGGGCCGTCCGAACTCCATCGCCCACTGCTCGGTGTGCACGTGGTGCACCAGGCAGACCACCGGGGCGCGCTGCCACAGCGGCGCGAAGTACGGGATGCCGTTCTGGACGTCGAGCACGACGTCGACGGGCCCGACCCGACGGTGCAGCACCCACGGGGCCCGCAGGTACTGGTCGTAGGTGCCTCCGAGCGCGTGCACGGGGTAGGAGTGGGTGGTCGTGGGCGCACCCGCCAGGAGCACCACGTCGTGCCCGCGCTCCTGCAGGCCGGCGCAGATGCGGTCGACCACGTACTCCGAGCCACCCGCCCGCGGGTGGACGAGGTCGCGCCAGGCCAGGACCGCGACGCGCACCGTCAGCCCCGGGTGACGCCGGTCGGCGACCAGCCGAGCCGCCCCGCCTCGGCCCGCACGCGGCGCGGCCGGCGGCGCACCACGATCCGGACCAGCGAGAACCCGGTGGCGAGCGAGTCGCGCAGCGGCCGCACGGTGGAGCCGTCGACCGCGGTCCAGGCCACCGGCAGCTCGACCATCCGGTAGCCCAGGATCCGGGCCAGCACCAGCACCTCGGGGTCGAAGGCGAAGCCGTCGACCTCGCTCAGCGAGAACAGCAGCCGGGCGACGTCGCCCCGGAACGCCTTGAAGCCGCACTGCGAGTCGTGGATGTCGAGGCGGGCGACCGTCCGGACCATCCGGTTGAACGTGCGGCCCATCGCCTTGCGCAGCCCGGTGGTTCCCTGCACCGACGACCCGGGCACCGCCCGCGAGCCCACCACGACGTCGGCGTCGGCCAGCAGCGCCAGCGCCGGGTCGACGGCGGCGAGGTCGGTGGCGAGGTCGGCGTCCATCACCAGGACGGCCGCCCCGGTCGTGGCGGCCACGCCGGTGCGTACGGCCGCGCCCTTGCCCCGGTTGACCCCGTGCACGACCACCTCGACGGGGAACGCGGCCTCGGCGACGGCCCGGGCCACCTCGGCGGTCCCGTCGGTGCTGCCGTCGTCGACGACCACCACCTGGGGGGCCGACCCCGGGAACCGGTCGCGCACGGCCGCCAGCGTGCGGGGCAGCCGCGTCGCCTCGTTGTACGCAGGGATCACGATCGAGAGCGGTGGGCGCGCGGTCACGGGGCTCCTCGGCGACAGGGCACCATCTTGGCATCCGGGGCTGCCCGGGCCGGGTCCTCCGGCGGCAATAGATTGCCGAGGTGGACGCTGCCGTCGAGACCGGTCGACCCCCGGCGGATCCGGCGGACCCGTCAGGCTCCGGGTCGGGCTCCCGGGCGGGCCGGTTCCGGGCGGGCAGCGGACCGTACGTCGTGGCGCTGGCCGCGCTCTGCTACCTCCCGCTCCTCCTCCGCAACCGGGGCGTCCTCGGGGCCGACACCAAGCAGTACCTCTACCTCGACCCGTCCGGGCTGCTGCGGGCCGCCCCGAACCTCTGGAACCGACGGATGGGGGGCGGCACCGTCACCCACCAGTTCATCGGCTACCTGTGGCCGATGGGGCCGTTCTACCGGCTCACCGACCTCCTCGGCGTCCCCGACTGGGTCGCCCAGCGCCTCTGGACGGGCTCCATCCAGTTCGTCGCCGCGCTCGGCGCCTTCGTGCTGTTCCGGGCCCTCTGGCGCGACCGCCGTGCCGCCTTCGTCGGCGGGCTCGTCTACGGGCTGTCGCCGTTCGTGCTCGGGCAGATCACCGGCCAGTCGGCGCTGCTGCTGCCGTTCTGCGCCCTGCCGTGGCTGGTGCTCGCCACCCGCAACGCCCTGCGGCGCGACCCGTGGCTGTGGGCGGCCGTCTACGCCCTGGTCGTGACCACCGCCGGGTCGCTCAACGGGTCGTCGATCTTCTTCGTGATCCTCGGCTCGATGCTCTGGGTGCCCTACGCCGTCTGGTGGGAGCGGTCGGTCACCCTCCGCCACGGGGTCGGCGTCGTGGTCCGGATGGGCCTGCTCACGGTGATCACCCAACTGTGGTGGATCATCGCCTACCGGGTCGACGGCACCTACGGGCTGCCGGTCCTGCAGATCACCGAGACGGTGCGCGAGACGTCGTCGTCGGCCTCGGCGATCGAGGCGCTGCGCGGGCTCGGCTACTGGTTCTTCTACGGCGGCGACAACCAGGGCCCGTGGCTGGCCGGGATCGCGCCGGTGTTCACCCAGAACCTCGGGGTGCTGGCCGTGTCGTTCGCCACGCCGCTCGCCGCGGTGGCGCTCGGCTGGTGGTCGCGCTTCCGGGAGCGCCTGTTCTTCGTGGGTCTGGTCCTCACCGGCATGCTCGTCTCGTCGGTGGCGTACGGCGGCCCGCACCGCTCGGTCGTCGGGCGGGTCTTCGAGTCGGCCAGCCGGTCGTCGGGACTGGTGCTCAGCCTGCGCAACTCCCAACGGGCCGTGGCGCTCACGGTGCTCGGTCTCGCCGGACTCGCCGCCGCGGGCGTTGCGGCCCTCCTGCGCCGCGCCCCACGGCTCGGCACCGCCGCCGGGGCGTTCGTCGCGGCGCTGGCCGTCCTGACGTTCGTCGCCCCCTGGAGCCACGCGCTGCTCGCCGACCGCTACACGCGTCCCGAGGAGGTCCCGGCCGCCTGGCGCGACACCGCCACCTTCCTCGACCACCACCCCGGCCGGGCCCTGCTGCTCCCCGGCGAGGACTTCGCGTCGTACCGCTGGGGCCACACCCTCGACCCGGTGCTGGTGGGGCTCACCCGGGGCGAGATCACCTGGCGCGAGCTCCAGCCCATGGGCGGCATCGCCGGGGCCGACCTGCTGGCCGCGCTCGACCACACGATCCAGGACGGCACCGTCGACCCCGCCGCCATCGCCCCGGTCGCCCGGGCCCTCGGGGTGCGGTGGATCGTGGTGGCCAACGACCTCGAGATCGAGCGCTACCGGATCCAACGCCCGGAGCTGGTCATGGCCGCGCTCTCCGACCCCCGGAGCGGGCTCGACCCGGTGCGGACCTTCGGCGACGGGTACGTCACCCCGGAGCGGCCCGTCCCGATCACCGACGAGACGTCGGTGCGCACCGGGCGCACGCGGTCGGCCCCACTCCCCCAGGTCGCGGTGTTCGGCGTGCCCGGATCGGACCCCGCTCCGGTCGGCGCCACCGCGAGCGGTGCCGAGGTCGTCCTGCACGGTGACGGTGCCGGGTTCGTCGCCACCGCGGCCGTCGGGCTCCCCGGCCTCGGCACCGACGCCGGCCCGTGGCTCACCGCCCACGAGCTCGCCGACTGGCCCGCCGGTCGGCGGGTGGCCCGGCAGCCCACCACCCGCCACGTCGTCACCGACACCAACCGCAAGACCCAGCACCGGTTCACCACGCTGCTCGAGAACGACGGCGCGACCCAGACGGCGGCCGGTGACCCGGTCTCGGGCGTGGCCAACGACACCACCACCTCCGACGGCAACCACTCGGTCACCGCCGACCAGAGCGTCACGGTGCTCCGAGGCGCGCGCTCGATCACCGCCTCGGCCTACGGCAACGTCATCAGCCTGTTGCCCGAGGACCGGCCGGCGAGCGCGTTCGACGGTGACCCCCGCACCGCGTGGCGGGTCGACCCCGCGTCGTTCCGGGCCCTCACCGCCGGTGCGCCCCAGACCCTCACGATCGATCTCGGCCGTCGGGTCGCCGCCGACACGGTGACCGTCGTCCAGGCCCCGTGGCGCCCGGGCACCGCGCCGATCACCGCGTTCGACGTCGTGCTCGACGGCACCCGCACCGTCCCGGTCACGGTCGACCCCACCGTCGCCTTCGACCCGGCCGGCACGACGGTCGCCCTCGACGGACGCCCGTTCCGCACGCTCGAGGTGCGCATCCCCGACGACCCGGCGTCGCTCGGTGAGATCGGCGTCGCCGAGGTGACGATCCCCGGGGTCGCGGTCGAGGAGCTCGTCCGGACGCCGCGCTCGCTCGCCCGGTACGGGCCCCGCGCCGGAGCGGTCCCGCTGTCGTTCGTGCTCTCCCGACAGCGGGCCAACGCCGCACTCGTGTACCGCTCCGACCCCGAGCCCACGATCCGGCGGCTGATCGACGTGCCCACCACCGACACGTTCACCCTGCAGGGCACCGCCCACGTGAACCCCCGGGCGCCCGACGCCGTGCTCGACGCCGCGTTCGGAACCCTGGCCCCGGGCGTGACCGCCACGTCGTCGGGCCGCAACCTCGGTGACCCGACCGCCCGGGCGTCGGCCGCGCTCGACGGCGACCCGACCACGGCCTGGGTGACCCCCCTCGCCGCCGCCGTCGGGTCGACCTGGACCATCACCCGCACCGACGCCGACCTCGTCGCCGACGACCTCGCGCTGTCGGTCGTGGCCGACGGCCGTCACAGCCTGCCGACCTCGCTCGACGTCACCGTCGACGGCGTCACCCGCACGGTCACCGTGCCGGCGATCGCGGAGTCCCCCACCCCGAACGCCACGCAGCGGGTCGCGCTCGGGATCCCGGTGCGGGGCCGGTCGGTCACGCTGACCGTGCGCGGCGTCGACCCCCGGTCCGGCACCGACCTGGCGGGCAACCCGGTCGAGCTGCCCGTCGCGATCGCCGAGGTGGGTCTCGCCCCGGAGGCCGCCGGCACCCGGGCGGCGGGAGCCCTCACGACGCCGTGCCGGTCCGATCTCCTCCGCATCGACGGCACGGAGATCCCGGTCCGCCTCGCCGGCGACCCCGGGGTCGACGCGGCCGGCCCGCTCACGGTCACCCCCTGTGACGGTCCGGTCACCCTCACCGCGGGTCCGCACGTCGTGCGCACCGGCGACGGCCTCGACCACGGGTTCGACCTCGACGTCGTGGCGCTCGTCTCGTCGGGCTTCGCGACCGCCGCCGACCCGGGCACCCCGCCGGCGACACGCGGCGCCACCGACCACGGGGCCGCCGTCACCGGCCGGGGCGCGCCCTACTGGGTCCGCCTCGACCAGAGCGCCAACGCCGGCTGGAAGATGACCGCCACCCACGGCGGCACCGCCACCGACCTCGGGCCCGCGCACTCGCTCGACCTGTACGCCGCCGGGTGGCTGGTCGAGCGGGGGACCACCGGTCCCACGACGTTCTCCGTGTCGTGGCCGCCCCAACGCCAGGTCGACGTCGCGCTGGCGGTCTCGGTGCTCGGGGTGCTCGCCTGCCTGGGCCTGATCGTCGTCCGTCGACGGCGGCGCGCCGCCGACGTCGACCCCGACGACCCGGCGGTGCCCACCTGGCCCGCGCTCGCCACGATCGGGTCGGCCCCCGCCATGCCGTGGGTCGCGTCGGGCGTCGCGGTGATCGTCACCGCGGCGTGTGCCGGTCCGTGGGTCGCGCTCGCCGTGACGATCGTGGCCGGGGCGAGCCGCCTCGCCCACCGCTCCCACACCGTGGCGGTCGCGGTACGGGTCACGCCGATCGCCGCACTCGGAGCGGCGGTGCTGCTCGTGCTCGCCCGCCAGGTCCGCCACGACTACGCCCACGACGCCGTGTGGCCGACGCAGTTCCGCTCGGCCCACCTCCTCGTCCTGTTCGGCACGGTGACCTTGGTCCTCTCGGTGTGGGCCGATCGGCGGGCCGATGGGGCCGGTGCCGACGGCACCCCGTGAACACCCCCTGATACCGTCGATCACGGTCCGGGTGCGCCGGTCCAGGAGCACCATGACCGACACCGATCCCGTCTCCCTCTCGACCGCCACCGAGGCCACCGACTCCGTGTCGGAGGCCCACGGCTCGGGGCACTTCGGGTACAAGCCCGCCCTCGACGGCCTGCGCACGGTGGCCGTCATGTCGGTCGTCGCGTACCACTTCGGCGCCGGGTGGCTCAAGGGCGGCTTCCTCGGCGTCGACACGTTCTTCGTCCTGTCGGGCTACCTGATCACGTCACTGCTGCTGCTCGAATGGCGGCGCTCCGACACCATCCACTTCGGGGGGTTCTGGGCCCGCCGCGCCCGGCGCCTCCTGCCCGCCCTGTTCCTCGTGCTGATCGCCATCGCGATCTGGGGACGGTTCGCGCTGCACTCCGACCAGTGGGGCGCGCTGCGCTCCGACTCGCTCTGGACGCTGTTCTACGGCGCCAACTGGCACTTCATCTGGTCGGGACAGTCGTACTTCTCCCCCGCGCCGTCGATGCTGCGCCACGGCTGGTCGCTCGCGATCGAGGAGCAGTTCTACCTCGTCTGGCCGCTCGTCGTGTTCGCCGGCCTCCGCCTGGGCAAGGGGAAGCACGTCGCCCTCGCGGTGATCTGCGGGCTCGGCACGATCGGCTCGGTCGCCGTGATGTGGTCGAAGTTCCACGCCGGCCAGGACCCGTCGCGCGCCTACTACGGCACCGACGCCCGGGCCAGCCAGCTCTTCATCGGGGCGCTCCTCGCCATCGTGCTGGTGCACTGGGCCCCCAAGGTCCGGTGGTCGAAGATCGTGGTGCAGGTCCTCGGCGTGGTCGGCGCCGTGGCGATGGGGTACGCCTTCTGGGCCGCCCGTGACCAGAGCCCCCGCCTCTACCACGGGGGCTTCATCCTGTTCGCGCTCTGCGTGGCCCTGGTCCTCACCGCGATGGTCCAGCCCACCGACAGCCCGCTCCACCGACTCCTGTGCCTGCGCCCGATCCGCTGGATCGGCATGGTGTCGTACGGGGTCTACCTGTGGCACTGGCCGATCGCGGTGGCCCTGTCCCCCGCCCGGATGGCGTCCTGGGGCTGGCCCATCGACGGCTGGCGGCTGGCGATCGTGCGTCTGGCCGCCACCTTCGCCATCGCGGCGGTGAGCTTCTACTTCGTCGAGAAGCCCATCCGGGAGCGGAAGTACAAGCGGGCCCTGACCCCCAAGCTCCTCGTGCCGATCGGGTTCGCGGCCGTCGTCGGTGTGATCATGGCGAGCACCGTCGGCGCCACCAGAAACGTCACCGACGTCGCCCCGGGCACGCTGCTCGAGTCGGGATCCCAGCCGCTCACCACCGTGACCACGGCACCCGGTGCGTCGGCCGCCCCCGCCCAGCGGGTCGTGCTGATCGGTGACTCCGTCGCCGCCACCCTGGGCGACGCCCTCGGTCAGGCCGGGGCCGACGACGGCGTGGTCGTGGTCACCCGGGCCCGGCCCGGGTGCGGGCTCACCACCGGGATCGCCACGGGCGCCGACGGCACCCCGATCTCGTGGGCAGCCGACTGCGCGGCGGCAGCGCCCGGCTACGAGCAGGAGTCCCTCGACGCCGTCCGACCCGACACCGTGCTCTGGCACAGCACCTGGGAGAACGCCGACGTGGTCGTCGGCAAGCGGCACCTCGTCGTGGGCACCCCCGCCTGGAAGCAGTGGTTCGCCGGCGAGCTCGAGCGGGTCCGTCGGCTGGCGGCCGACAACGGTGCCCGACTGGTGCTCCTGACCATCCCGCCCCGGGCTCCCAACCCCAACATCGTCATCGATCCCGACCAGGAGCGGCGCAGCACCGAGGTGAACGCCGCCTTCGCCCGGTTCGCCGCCGCCCATCCCACCGACGTCGGCGTGGTCGACTTCACGGCACTCGTGTGCCCGTCGGGCCAACCCTGCCCGACCGAGATCGACGGCGTCACGCTCCGGCCCCGCGACGGCGGTCACTTCGAGGCCGACGGCGCCGCCTGGGTCGCCCCCCGCCTGCTCGACCTCGTCTACCGGGCGATCGAGGGCATGGACACCGCCGACACCGCGACCACGACGACCCCTCCGGGCTGAGTCCGCACCCGACGACGGCGGGCGACCGACCTAGGACGAGGCGCTGGGCCGGGGCAGCAGGGGCGCGTCACGACCGGTGCCGCGCTCGCCGCCACCGCCACCCCCGCCGTCGGTCTCGTGGTACTCCTCCTCGACGTTGACCGACCACACGTCGTGGTCGGCGCCGAAGATGTTCTCCACGCTCAGCATGGCCGTGTACATCGAGTGGTCCTGGTTGTTGTACTTGTGCATGCCGTTGCGACCCACCGGGTACACGTTGGGGCAGTTGGCGGCGATCCAGGCCCGCATGGTCTCGACGTTGGCCTTGTAGGCGGCGTCGTAGACCGGGTAGGCCTTCTTGACCCGCACCACGTAGCCGGCCTCGACGTCGGCACCCTTGGCCAGGCCGAGGTGCTCGAGCTCTCGCTTGCCCTGGGCGACGAGGTCGTCGTCGGCCTTGGTCCACATGGCGTCGCCCTCGCTCACGAAGAACTCGAGCCCGAGGCAGGTGCGCCCCTCCTTGACCATGTAGGGCGACCACACGCCGAAGTTCTGGACCCGGCCGACCTCGACCGCCGGGTCGTGGATGTAGATCCAGTTGTCGGGGAAGCCGTCGGCCTCGGGGACGACCAGCGCCACCGTCATGAAGTCGCGGTACCGGAGGTCCTTGGCCGCAGCGACCACCTCGGGCGGAGCCGGCGGGTCCATCGCCACGAGCAGCTCGCTCATCGGCATGGTCGACACCACGTGGGTGCAGTCGACCGTGGTCTCGACACCGTTCTCACGGACCGTCACCGACACCGCCCGACCGTTCTCGTGGCGGACCCGGGTGACCAGGGAGTTCATGTGGACGGTCGAGCCGCGCTCGGTGACGATCTCGGCGCACCGCTCCCACATCATCCCGGGGCCGTACTTCGGGTAGTTGAACTCCTCGATCAGGCTGGTGACCTGCTTCGACTTGTCCTGGCGGCGCTTGAGCCCCTTGGGCTTGATCGCCTCCCAGCCGGCCCGGAACAGCGACAGGTTCTTGACCCGCTGGGCACCCCAGTCGGCCTGGAGCTCGGTGACCGGCACCCCCCACACCTTCTCGGTGTAGGTCTTGAAGAAGGTGCGGTACAGCCGCCAGCCGAACCGGGCGGCGTAGAAGCCCTCGAGGTTCGTCTGGTCCTTCGGGCGCTTGATCCGCACCCACACGTAGGAACCGATGCACTTGGTCGCCTCGACCAGCCCGAGGTTCTTCAGGGCGTTCATCGGGACGAGCGGGTAGTCGTAGAACTTGCCCTCGTAGAAGATCCGGCTCATCCGGGGCCGCCGGAGGAAGTTCTCCTCGCCCAGGATCTCGAACCACAGGTCGTCGACCGGTGTGACCTTGGTGAAGAACCGGTGCCCGCCGATGTCGAAGCGCCAGCCGTCACGCTCGACCGTCCGGGAGATCCCGCCGACGATGTCGTCGAGCTCGTAGATCTCGGAGGCCACCCCCCGCTTGCTCAGCATGTAGGCGGCGGTGAGGCCCGCCGGTCCGGCCCCGATGATCACGGGGTGGACGTCGGCGGCGGAGATCTCGGTCGTCGTCACGAGGCCTGAGTGTAGGGCCCGATCAGGGGACGGATCGCCCTGCGAACGCCAGAACCGAATACCCCACCAGGCCCGCTCCGGAGGCCACCAGCACGGCCCGCTCCACCTGGGGCCGGGCGGTGACCAGGGCCAGGCCGATCAGCAGGGGGAACGCACCGAGTGCGTAGCGCTCCAGGGAGTCGAGGTTGTCGGCCGACAGGGCCACCAGGAGGGTCACGGCGGCGTACGCCGTGTACGAGGCGGGCAGACGGCGGGCGACCACCACCAGCAGCGCCAGGAACACCAGCGCCCACACCAGGTGCAGGCCCGAGCCGAACCGGTCCCCACCCGCCAGATCCGAGGCCGCCCGCACCAGGCGGGTGGCCGGGTCGACGAAGTGCCCGCGCAGCGACGCGCGTTGCTGCACGGAGAACGGCAGCCACGGGTCGTGGCGGGTGGCCCCCACCCAGGCCAGGTAGCCGACCAGGCCCAGAGCCGGCCCGCCGACCGCCACGGCCCGGGCGAGCCAGCCCCGCGCGTCGACCCCCGAGCGGTCGCGGAGCACCTCCACGACGGCCGGCACCACCAGCAGCACGCCGAGCGGACGGGTGCAGCCGGCGAGCAGGCCGAGCACCCCGGCCACGACGAAGCGCTCCTCGCGCAGCGCCAGGAAGCACGCCACGGCGAAGACCAGGGCGAGGGCGTCGGCGTAGCCGAGCACCAGCACGGCGGCCGCCGGGAACAGCGC
>JAFMJM010000328.1 GCA_017853455.1 Acidimicrobiia bacterium
GTGTCCTCGGGGTGCCACTGCACGCTCACCAGCCACGGGGCGGCGGGATCGGCGGGCTCGAGCGCCTCGACCACGCCGTCGGCGGCCCGGGCGCCCACCACCAGGCCGTCACCCACCCGGTCGACGGCCTGGTGGTGGTGGCACGAGCCGACGACCGAGGTGGTGCCGAGCGCCGCGGCGAGGCGGGTGCCCGGCGTGACCGCGACCGACTGGAGGGCGGCGCCGCCCCGGGTGCCGGGTCGGCCGTGGTCGCCGAGTCCGGGCGCGGCGGTGATGTGCTGGTGGAGCGTGCCGCCGGCGGCGACGTTCACCACCTGGTGGCCCCGGCAGATCGCGAGGCACGGGAGGCCGCGGCGCCGGGCCGCCCGGGCCAGGGCCGTCTCGGCGGCGTCGCGCGCGGCGTCGACCCCGTAGACCGTCGCGGCGGGAGCCTGGCCGTAGGTGGCGGGGTCGAGGTCGCCCCCACCGAGCAGCAGCAGGCCGTCGAAGCGCCCGAGGAGCTCGTCGGCCGCGGCGTCGTCGAGCGGGGTCGGCTCGAACACCGCCTCGCGGGCCCCGGCGGCGTGGAGGGCGTCGACGTAGCGGAGCGGCACGCCGAGTCCGCCGTGGTGCCACCCCTCGACCCGGTCGGGTGCCAGGCGCGGGTAGGCGGGAACGGCGACGAGCGGTGCGGCCATCAGAACTGCACGAAGTTGCGCCGCCGCTCCCAGTCGGTGACGACCGACGCGAACGCGGTCCACTCCTGGCGGGCGACGTTGACGAGGTGCTCGTGCACGTCGGCGCCGAACGCCGCGGCGGCCAGGGTGCTCCCGGCGAAGGCGTCGGTGGCCTCGACGATGTTCCACGGCACCCGCGGGACGTCGGTCGCCTCGTAGGCGTTGCCGACGAACGCCGGGCCGGGGTCGAGGCCGCGCTCGATGCCGTCGAGTCCCGCCGCGATCGTCGCGGCGAACGCCAGGTACGGGTTGGCGTCGGCGCCGGGGATGCGGCACTCCACGCGGGCGCCGGCCCCGTGGCCCACCACCCGGAACCCGCAGGTTCGGTTGTCGCGGCCCCAGGCGATGCCGGTGGGGGCCCACGACCCGGGCTGGAAGCGCTTGTACGAGTTGACGGTGGGCGCGAAGCACCACGTGAGCTCGCGGGCGTGGGCCAGCAGGCCGCCGAGCCACCCGCGGAAGGTGGGGGAGAGGTGGTCGGGGTCGTCGTCGCTCCACATGAGCGAGCCGCCGCCGTCGGTCGACCACACGCTGGAGTGCACGTGGCACGACGAGCCGCACTGCTCCATGTCGTACTTGGCCATGAACGTCAGGGCCCGCCCGTTGGCGGCCGCGATCTCCTTGGCGCCGTTCTTGTAGATGACGTGGCGGTCGGCCATGCCGAGCGCGTCGGTGTAGCGCAGGTTGATCTCGTGCTGGCCGAGGCTCGCCTCGCCCTTGGAGAACTCCACCTCGATCCCGGCGGCGTCCATGCCGTTGCGGATCTGGCGGATCAGGTACTCGTCGCGGGTGGTCTGGAACACGTGGTAGTCGAGGTTGACGGCCGAGTGGTAGGTGAGGTCGGAGAACCCCTTGGCCTCGGCCTCCTCGTAGGAGTCGCGGAACAGGAAGAACTCGAGCTCGGAGCCGCCCATGACGGTGAGACCGAGGGCGGCGGCCCGCTCGATCTGACGCTGCAGGATGCGGCGGGGCGCGACCTCGACCGGCGCGCCGGTGTCCTCGTCGAACACGTCGCACAGGACGAGCGCGGTCCCCTCGAGCCACGGCACGACCCGCAGCGTCGACAGGTCGGGGCGACACACCATGTCGCCGTAGCCGCGGTCCCAGTTCGCGAACGCGAACCCGGGGAGCGGGGTCATGTCGACGTCGAGCGCCAGGAGGTAGTTGCACACCTCGACTCCGCCGACGGTCGCCGACGTCAACACGTGCTCGAGGAAGTAGCGGCCCGTCAGCCGCTTGCCCATGAGTCGACCCTGCAGGTCGGGGAACGCCATCACCACCGTGTCGATGCGACCGGTGTCGACCAGGCGGGTGAGCGTCTCGGCGTCGATCACGCCCTGGGGGAGCGGCGGCAGGTGGTCGCTGGACACGGCGTCACTCCGGGGTGGTGTAGGCGGCGGTGATGCCACCGTCGACGACGAGGGCACTGCCGGTCATGAACGACGAGTCGTCGCTGGCCAGGAACAGTGCGGCCTTGGCGAGCTCCTCGGGCCGACCGAGGCGGCCCAGCGGGATGTGCACGAGACGGCGCGCCTTGCGGGCCGGGTCGCTCATCAGCTCGGCGAGCAACGGCGTCTCGACCGGGCCGGGGCACAGGGCGTTGGCCCGGATGCCCGCTCGGGCGTGCTCGACGGCGATCTCGCGGGTCATCGACAGCACCCCGCCCTTGCTGGCGGTGTAGGCGATCTGCGGGGTGGCGGCACCCATGAGGGCGACGAACGACGCCACGTTGACGATCGTGCCCCCGCCCGACTCGAGGAGGGCGGGCACCGCGTACTTGCACCCGAGCCACACGCCCTTGAGGTTGACCTCCATGACCCGGTCCCAGGTGGCCTCGGGGGTCTCGGTCACACCGCCGTCGTCGCCCGGGAAGATGCCGGCGTTGTTGACGATGCAGTCGAGGCGGCCGAACGTCGCCATGGCGAAGCCGACCATGGCCTCGACCTGCGCCGCCGACGACACGTCGACCCGGGCGAACCCGGCCACCCCGCCCGCCTCGGCGACGGCGTCGGCGGTCGCCCGCCCGCCGTCCTCGGAGGCGTCGGCGACGACGATGCTCGCCCCCTCGGCCGCGAAGGCCAGCGCCATCTCGCGCCCGATGCCGTTCCCGGCGCCCGTGATGAGCGCCACCTTGTCGTCCATTCGTCCCATGGGGCGACAGTCTGCCTGCTGGGAGGGCCCCGGCCGCGGGCCGCGCCGTCGGGCCCGCCCCTAGCCTGCCGACATGCCCGCCGCCTCCGCACCCCGCCGAGCCGGGA
>JAFMJM010000329.1 GCA_017853455.1 Acidimicrobiia bacterium
GGCGTGCTCGCCGAGCTCGACGGCCTGGTCGGCCTCGGCCGGGTCAAGGACGAGGTGCGCAGCCTCGTGGACCGGGCCCGGGTCAACGCGCTCCGCCGGGACCGCGGGCTCGAGGTCGGCGCCCAGTCGCTGCACTGCGCCTTCGTGGGCAACCCGGGCACCGGCAAGACGACCGTGGCCGGACTGCTCGGACGGCTGTACGCGCACCTCGGGCTGCTCTCGGGCGGCCAGGTGGTGGCGGTCAGCCGGACCGACCTGGTGGCGGGCTACATCGGCCAGAGCGCCATCAAGACCCGCGACGCGATCGAGCGGGCGCTCGACGGCGTGCTGTTCGTCGACGAGGCCTACGGCCTGTGGGCCGGTCACGCCGAGGGGACCGCCCAGGACTTCGGGGCGGAGGTGATCGCCGAGTTGATCCTGGCGATGGAGAACCACCGTGACCGGCTGGCGGTGGTGTTCGCCGGGTATCCGGCGCCGATGGAGCGGTTCCTGTCGTCGAACCCGGGGCTGCGGGGCCGGGTGGGCAACGTGATCACGTTCCCCGACTACACCGACGGCGAGCTGCACACGATCCTGGCCGGGCAGATCGCCGGCGCCGGCTACACGTGGGACGACGCCGCCGAGCTGGCAGCACTCCAGGCCCTTGGCCGGCTGCAGCGGGGAGCCGACTTCGCCAACGCCCGCACGGTGCGGGGCATCTTCGAGGAGGTCGTGGCCGCCCAGTCGTCACGGATCGTCGACATCACCGACCCGACCGACGCCGACCTCACCTCCATCACCGCCGCCGACATCGCGGTCGCTACCTCGTCGGTCACCTGACCTCGTTGTTTGGACGTTTCGTGGGGCCAGAGGCCCCCGAAACGTCCAAACAACGAACTTGGAGTGGTCGACCGGGTCGACCGCGACCGAGTCGAACGCGACCGGGTCAGAACGCGCTGGGGTCGAGGGTCTTGAGGAGCGCGCTGTTGGGGTTGGCCGGGATCTCGGTCAGCGGCGTGGCGATCTCCTCGACCGTCGGGCCGTACTGCTCGGCGAGGGGCGCGAGGGCCGCCAGGTCGAAGTCGTAGAGCTCGGCGGCGTTCTCGGCGAGGATCTTGCGCAGGTCGGCCTCGCTCCAGTCGGAGAACAGCAGACGTAGGTGCTCGACGGTGTAGGGCGGGGTGCCCTCGTCGTGCGGGTAGTCGCTGCCCCACATGTAGCGGTCGAGGCCGATGGTGTCGAGCGCCTCGACGTCGGCCGGCCCGGGGAACGACGCACCCATCCAGCAGCTCTGGCGCCAGTAGTCGGTCGCCGAGCGGGGGAGGGCGTTCTCCTCGGTGTACTTGAGCTCGCCGATCTCGCCCTGGCGGATGAGCTCGAGCGTGCGGTCGAGCTGGGCGAGCATCATCGGGATGCCGCGCGCGCCGCTCTCGGTGATCGTGAACTTGAGGCGCGGGAACCGCTCGAACACGCCGGAGAGCAGCATGTGCACGAACGGGCGCAGGCCGTAGAAGCCGACCTCGTTGATCATGATCGCCGGCACCGACGCGTACTTGCCGTAGTTGGGCGACCCGGTGCCCGAGTGCAGGTTGAGCACGAGGTCGTGGTCCTGGATGGCGGCCCAGATCGGGTCGTACGACGGGTCGTAGAGCGGCTTGACCCACTTGACGTCGGGGGCGACGTTGGGCAGCAGCACCCCGCCGCGCAGGCCCTGCTCCTTGATCCAGGTGATGTCGGCGACGGCGTCGTCGACGTCGTTGAGGAAGAACTGACCGATACCGGCACGGCGCTCGGGCTGACGGCCGCAGAAGTCGACCATCCAGCGGTTGTGCGCGTGGATGCCCGCCCGGCGCAGCTCGTACTCCTCGGCGGTCGGCGGACCGGCGAACAGCACGAAGCCCGGGTAGAAGGGCGGCACGGTGTTGGGGAAGATGACCTCGGCGACGACGCCGTCGGCGAGCTGGTCGGCGTCGCGGCGGTCGTCGTCCCAGTTGCGGATGCGCAGGTCGGTGTCGCGCAGGTCCTTCCACGGGTTCTTGTAGGCGCCGCGCCAGTCGTCGAACGCCTGGCGGTACTGCGGGTCGAGGTACTCGCGGTACTCCTCGTGGCTGCCCCCGGCGTGGGTGTCGGCCGAGATGATCGTGTAGCGGTCGGTCTTGGGGGGCGCGATGGTCATCGGGGGACTCCTCCCGGAGGGGACGCGAAATCTGACGGTATGTTAGATCACGGCGGTCGAGGTTGCCCGAATCGTCCGGTGGATGGGACGCTGCCTCCATGGCCACCGACCCGCCCCCCGCTCCCGCCTCCGGCCCCGCCGATCCGCCGGTGCTGCGCGTCACCCGGGAGATTCCCGTCCCGGCCTCGGTCTCCGACGCCGCCCGGGCGGTCCTGACCTCCGCCGCGGCCCTCGCGGCCGCCCCGAGCCCCAGCCCGCCGGCCGACGACTGGGCCGCCTGGGAGGCCCACATCGCCGCCACCGACGCCATGATCCTGATGATGGTCGGCCCGGCCGCCGATCGGTTCACGGGCACGGTCGAGACCGTCGCCGTCGGCGGGATCGACACCTTCGTCCTCACGCCCGAGGGCGCTCCCACCGACTCGGTGGTGCTCGACGTCCACGGCGGCGGCCTCGTGTTCGGTGCCGGTCCGGCCGCCCGGGCGATGGCCTGCGGACGGGCCGGCGGGCTCCGGCGGGTCGTCTGGAGCCCCGACTACCGGATGCCGCCCGCCCACCCGTACCCGACCGCGCTCGACGACTGCCTCGCCGTCTACCGCCACCTCCTCGAGGTGCACCCGCCGGAGCGGATCGTCGTGTGCGGCGCGTCGGCCGGGGGGAACCTCGCGGCGGCGCTCATGCTGCGGGTGCGCGACGAGGGGTTGGCGCTCCCGGCCGGGCTGGTGCTGGTGAGCCCCGAGGTCGACCTCACCGAGTCGGGGGACTCGTTCGCCGTCAACCTCGGCGTCGACCACACCCTCGGGTCGCTGCGCGAGG
>JAFMJM010000330.1 GCA_017853455.1 Acidimicrobiia bacterium
CGCGAGGTCCGGCCCGCCCGCAAGCACGGCAACTCCCCGCTCTAGGTCGGTCCGGCTCGGCTGGCCACGGCTGGGTCGCGGTCGGCTGGGGTGGTTCCTCCGGGTCGGTGCGTGCGGACCTTCTCGTTGTTTGGGTGATTGTGGGGCCTCTGGCCCCCACAATCGCCCAAACAACGATCTCGGGAGGGCGGGCGTCGGTAGGCTCCGGGGCGCCGGACCGGGTCCTTCCGGGCCCGACGGAACGAGGGAGTATCGATGCTGCTCGACGGCAAGCGTGTGCTGGTCACCGGGGTCCTCAACACCGAGTCCATCGCCTTCTCGGTCGCCCGCTTCGCCCAGGAGCAGGGGGCCGAGGTCATCCTGACGTCGTTCGGGCGGGTCATGAGTCTCACCACGCGCTCGGCGCGTCGCCTCCCGGTCGAGCCCCGCATCGTCGAGCTCGACGTCACCGACCCCGACCACCTGGCGGCGCTCGCCGGCGAGGTCGGCGGTCGGCTCGACGGCGTCGTGCACGCCATCGGCTTCGCCCCCGAGTCCTGCCTCGGCGGGGGCTTTCTCGAGGCTCCGTGGGAGGACGTCGCCGTCGCCGTCCAGGTGTCGGCGTTCTCCCTGAAGTCCCTCGCCGCGGCCACCCTCCCGCTGATGACCGACGGCGGCTCGATCGTCGGGCTCGACTTCGACAACACCCAGGCCTGGCCGGTCTACGACTGGATGGGCGTGGCCAAGTCGGCCTTCGAGTCGACGGCGCGGTACCTGGCCCGCGACCTCGGGCCGAAGGGCATCCGGGTCAACCTCGTCGCCGCCGGACCGCTCCGCACCGTGGCGGCCAAGAGCATCCCCGGCTTCTCCCAGTTCGAGGAGGCGTGGGCCACCCGCTCACCCCTCGGGTGGGACCTGAAGGACCCCGAGCCGGTCGCCCGGGCCGTCGTGGCGCTGCTCTCCGACCTGTTCCCCGCCACCACCGGCGAGATGGTCCACGTCGACGGCGGCTACCACGCCATGGGCGCCTGACCCGCCGACCCGACCCTGCTGACTTCTCCCCCGTGGACGAATCCGGACTCCCCACCGCACTCGGCGACCTGGTCGCCTGCGCCGACGACCCCGACCGTCGACGCCTCGCCGCCGCCGGCACGACGGGCCTCGACCCGTTGGTCCTGCGGTGCGGCGACGACGCCTGCACCGTTCGGCCCGGCCCCGTCGAGGCTTCGGTCGATGCCGGCGCCGACCCCGACGCGGGGTGCGTGGTCCGCTTCGGGGATCCCGCCCACGTCACGGCGTTCCTCCGGGAGCTGACGTCGGCACCCGGAGCGCACGTCCTGGGCCAGGTGACCTACGAACGGGGCGGGTACGGCGAGTTCGACCAGTGGGAGCCGGCGGTCCGGGCACTGCTGCACGGTCGCCCCGTGTTCGACCCCACCGCCGTCGACCGCTCCCGCCTCGGGCGGGTGTTCACCGCCGACGACTCCGACGAGCTCGTCGCCGCCCACTTCGCCGAGTACGGGTTCGCGGTCGTCCGCGGCGTGTACTCCCCCGGCGAGGTCGACGCCTTCAACCGGGCGATCGACGCCCTGATCGCCGACGCCAGGCCCGGCACGCCCCACACCTGGTGGACCACCCGCGCCGACGGCACCGACGCCCTCTGCCAGTACCACTACGCCGGCCTCGCGTCGGAGGTGCTCGGGCAGCTCGACGCCGACCCGCGGACCCTCCGGTTCGCAGCGCTGACCGACGACGGGCAGGTCCCGTGCGGCGACGCCGGCAACGGCCACTTCGTCGTCCAGAAGCACGCCGACGCCTCCGTCGGGCTCACCGACCTCCCGTGGCACATCGACTGCGGCCTGGGCGGGCATCCCATCAACTGCCCGAGCCTGCACGTCGGGGTCCAACTCACCGCGTCGAACCCCACCGTCGGGGCGTTCTCGATCGTCGGCGGCACCCACCGGTCGTCGGTCCGCCGACCTCCGGGAGCGGTACCGGGCGACTGGCCGGTCGTGACGGTCGACACCCGGCCGGGCGACGTGACCCTGCACGCCACCCACGCCCTCCACGCCGCCCCCCACCCCACGGAGCCGGGCCCGGGGCGCCGCACCCTGTACCTCGGCTACAAGCGGCCCGAGGCCCGGGCGTGGCTGGGCCCGCTCCGCAGCTTCGACGACTACCTGTTCGCGCCCGACGGACACGTCCGGTTCGACACACCGGTCGCCGGACGCTGAGCGTCGGCGTTCGGGGTGGGCATCAGCCCAGCTGGTCGCCCCAGATCGACACCATGGCCACCATCTCGCCGGGGTACCCACCGAGGTCCTGGGTCATGGCGAGCCCACGGTCGATCGTCTTGATCGTCCGCTCGGCCGGAGCCTCCCGCCGCAGCTGCGTGTAGCACTCGAAGATCTTGCGCAGCCCCGACGCGCCGACCGGGTGCCCGAACGACTTGAGACCGCCGTCGGGGTTGATCGGGAAGTCACCGTCGAGGTCGAAGGTGCCCGCGAGCACCTCCTTCCAGGCGGTGCCCCGCTCGCAGAGCTGCAGCTCCTCCATGATGATGAGCTCGGCCGGCGTGAAGCAGTCGTGCACCTCGGCCATCGCGATCTGCTCGCGCGGGTTGGTGATCCCGGCCTGGGCGTAGGCGTCGGCCGTCGCCGCACCGATCTCCTCGAAGTACGTGTAGTCGTAGTCGGGGTCGGCGTTGCCCGAGGCGTTGCCGGCGACGAACGACATCGCCTTCCCGTAGACGGGCTTGGTCGTGTACTTGTGCGCGTCCTCGGCCCGGCAGATGATGGCGGCGGTGGCACCGTCGGCGACGCCGGAGCAATCGAAGACGCGCAACGTGCCAGCCATCAGGGGCGAGTTGCAGATGGTCTCGGTGGTGACTTCCTTCTTGAACTGCGCCCGGTGGTTGCGGGCGCCGTTGTAGTGGTTCTTCCACGAGATGTGGGCGAGGACCTCACGCATGGTGGCGTCGTCGAC
>JAFMJM010000044.1 GCA_017853455.1 Acidimicrobiia bacterium
TGCCGCCGGCCGAGCAGCACCTGCAGATGCTGGTGCACTCGTTCATCATGGTGTCGTTCCCGGTCGAGGTGTGGCGTCAGGTGCTGCCGCTCCACGCCGGCGTGGCCCGCATCGACCGCATCTCCGGTCCGACGCCCTGAGCCGTCCCGATCGACCCGGGGGAAACAGGATTCTTCCCCAGGCCCTCTGATACGTTCCCCCAGACGGAAACGAGGTTCTGACGTGGCGGACGAGATCCTGGACGACAACGGCCCGGCGTGGCGGGAACGGGCACTCTCCCGGTCGATGGTCGCCGCCCGCTCCCGGGCGGAGCAGCGCATCCAGCGCTTCCTCGACGCCGCCTTCTCCCTGATCGACGAGAAGGGCACCACCGACTTCACGATCCAGGAGGTCATCGACCGCTCGGGGCAGTCGTTGCGGTCCTTCTACCAGTACTTCGACGGCAAGGACGAGCTGCTGCTCGCACTGTTCGAGGAGTCGGTCCGCGAGTCGGTCGACGACCTGCGGACCATCGCCGACCCGGCGGCGGGCGGCGACCCGCTCGGCCGTCTCCGGGCGTGCGCGATCCGGCTGCACGAGTGGTGCGACCCGAGCGAGGTCCGTCGGGGCTCGCACAACCGCAGCCCGATCTCCGAGTTCTCCGTGCAGCTCGCCGTGGCCCACCCCGAGCGGGTGACCGCGATCATGGCGCCGGTGGGTGCGGTCGTGCTCGGCCTGGTCGACGAGGCCGTCGCCGCAGGTCAGATCTCGGTCCCCGACACCCGGCATGCAGCGGCGCTCGTCCAGCAGACCGTGATGTTCAGCTGGTTCGGCAACCGGATCGTCCGCAACCCGCGCCTGCGGGTGTCGTCGGAGGATCTCTGGGAGTTCTGCCTGCACGGCCTCGGCGGCTGAGCCGTCGGGCACCGGACCTCCGGGAGCCGATGCGGCTCCGGGTTCAGTCCGTGGCGAGAGGGTCGTGCTGGACCCCACCGTCGAAGTCGCCGCTCTTGCGCATGAAGGTGGTCTTGCGCCGGTGGATGCGCCAACCGTCGGGGGTGCGGCGGTACTCGTCGTTGTACCAACCGAGTCGCATGGCGTGGGTGGTCTGGTCGACGAACACGAAGTGCTGCATGCCCGTGGCACGGTCGGGACCGTCGAAGTCGACGACGGTCATGTTGCCGATGAACTGCCCGCGGGGCGCGGCGGCCAGAAGGGCCGGGAAGCGCTCGAGGGTGTAGTCGGTGCCGAAGGCGTTGTAGACGCCGTCGGGGGTGAACACCTCGTGCCAGCGTCCGTCGACGAACTGGCTGGTGAGCAACATGTAGCGGGCGCAGAGCTGGTCGATCTCGACCAGGTCGTCGGTGCGGGGCTCGGCCACGGTCGGCGTCCCCGGGTCAGAGCCGGCCCTCGGGCCGGAACTCCTCGGGGACCCAGTTCGGGGCTCGCTTCTCGCCGAAGGCGGTGAAGCCCTCGACGACCTCGGTCCCGGAGAGCGACGTCGTGAACGCCATCTCGTCGACGACCCCGTACCGGGCGTTGATCAGCGACTTGACCACCGAGCGCGCCCCCGGCGCCGCCCGGAGCAGGTCGCCGACGGCGGCGAGGGTCGCCTCGCGCAATTCGTCGTGGGGGGCGACCCGGGAGATGAGCCCCATCTCCTTGGCCTCGCGGGCGTCGATGCGCCGCCCGGTGATGAGGAGGTCGCGGGCGTTGGCGACGCCGACGTGGACGGGGAGCATGGCCGCGAGGTTGACGTCGACGACCCCTCGGAGCGTCTCGGGTGCCCGGAAGGTCGCCCGATCGGAGGCGACGCAGATGTCGGCGACCATGGCGATGATCAGGCCGCCGCCCTGGCAGATCCCGTTGACCGACGCCACGATCGGGACGTGGCTGTTGCGCAGGTGGCGGAAGGGCAGGATGTCCATCCGCATGACGTCGAGCAGGTCCTCGTTGCCGTCGTCGTGGCGGCCGGTCATCTCGCCGCCGGGAATGAAGACGTCGTCGACGCCGGTGACCACCAGGGCCGCCAGGTCGGGGTCGTCGGCGACCAGGTCGGCCGCCCGCCGGATGCCGAGATACATCGACGAGGTGAGGGCGTTGCGGGACTGGGGCCGGTCCACGGTGCACCAGCCCACGCTCCCGACCCGCTCGAAGCGCAGGTACGGCGTTCCCAGGTCGTCGGCCACGGTGATCCCCTCGGTTCGGGACCGGAGGCCGACGGGCGCCGGTCCGGTCCGAGATTGACCTAATCGTCAGTTGAGAATTACGTTATCACCAGGTGTTCCGGGCGCTCCGGGCCGACCGGCCCGGGTGGACGGCGACGCGCGACGGAGGGGATCGGGGGTGACGGCGCCGTGATGCGGCTCGTGGTTCGGCGGCTCGTCGCCGTCGTGCCGACCTTGCTCATCGTGACCTTCGGGGTCTTCCTGATGGTCAAGCTCGTTCCGGGCGACCCCGCGGTCAACGCCGCCGGTGGGCTCTCCGCGACCCCCGAGGCGATCGCGCAGGCCCGCGTGGACCTCCACCTCGACGACTCGTTCTTCTCGCAGTACGGGCGCTGGCTGGGCAACGCCGTCCAGGGCGATCTCGGCGAGTCGTACCAGAGCCGCACGTCGGTGGTCGACGACCTGGCCAAGCGGGTCCCGGTGACCCTCAGCCTGATCGTCGCGGCGACCCTGTTCGCCGTGCTGCTCGCGGTCCCCCTCGGCGTGCTCAGCGGACTCCGCCCCAACGGCGGCGTCGACCAGGGGTCGCGCGTGTTCTCGAGCCTGGCGATCGCCGTCCCCAACTTCCTCCTGGCGCTGATCCTGGTGCTCGTGTTCGCGGTCCGGCTCGGTTGGCTCCCGCCGTCGGGGTACACGAAGTTCGGTGACTCACCGGCGGAGTGGCTGAAGTTCATCGTCCTGCCGGCGATCGCCCTCGGTGTCGCCGTCTCGGCGGCCCTGATGCGCCAGCTGCGCGCCGCCTTGGTCGACGAGCTCGACACCAACCACATCCGCACGGCCTGGGCCATCGGCGGGTCTCGACGGAGGGTGGTGGGGATCCACGGGCTCAAGAACGCCTCGAGCCCGGCCATCACGATCCTGGGCCTCCAGGTCGCGGCCCTGGTGGGTGGTGCGGTGCTGGTCGAGCAGATCTTCGCCATCCCCGGCCTCGGGACCTACATGCTGGGGGCGATCACCCAGGCCGACCTCCCGGTGATCCAGGGGTGCGTGCTCGTCCTCGCACTGGTGCAGATCGTCCTGAGCCTCGCCGTCGACATCACGTACGCACTGATCAATCCGAAGGTGCGGGTGGCGACGTGAGCGACGAGGGGATGGACGAGCTGCTCGCGCACCACGCCGAGAACATCCCGATCACGCCCGACGAGGCGGTCGAGGCGGCGGCCGAGTTCGCGGCACTGCCCCGGCGGCGCGGGGCGTTCCTCCGGCTGCTGCGCCGGCCCGGACCGGCCGTGGCGTTCGGATACCTGGTCGTGATCGCGCTGGCGGCGATCTTCGCTCCGGTCATCGCCCCCTACGACCCGAACCAGATCGACGTGCCATCCCGGTTCGCACCGCCGTCCTGGGACCATCTGCTCGGCGCCGACGACCTCGGGCGGGATCTCTTCAGCCGGCTGCTCTACGGCGCTCGCGTGTCGCTCACCGTGAGCGTCGCGGTGATCGTCATCGCCACGGTGGTGGCGCTCGTCGTCGGCCTGGTCGCCGGCTACTCGGGTGGCGCGGTCGACAACGTGATCATGCGCGTCGCCGACGGTGGACTGAGCTTCCCGCCGCTGGTGCTGGCTCTCGCCGTGGCGGGGATCCTCGGTCCCGGCGTGGTCAACGTGATCGCCGCGCTGTCGATCGTGTTCGTGTTCGGCCTGACGCGGCTCGTGCGCGGCACGGCCCTGGTCGTCAGGGAAGAGCCGTTCGTCGAGGCGTCGCGCGCGGCCGGGAGCCGCACCCGCCGCATCCTGGTCCACCGGGTCTTCCCCAACATCCGCTCGCCGCTGATCATCGCGGCCACCTTCGGCATCGCGGGCGTGCTCCTGGCCGAGGCGGGCCTGAGCTACCTGGGCCTCGGCCCGCGCCCGCCGGCGGCGAGTTGGGGCAACATGCTCCGCAACGCCTACGACCGCGGGCTCTACAAGGCGTCGTGGCAGCTCTTCGTCCCGGGGCTGGCCATCGCCTTCACCATCTACGCGTTCAACGTGCTGGGCGACGGTCTGCGCGACGTGCTCGGGGTGGGTCGGTCCCGGCGGGCGAAGCGACGTGAGCGCCGCGGGATGACCACCGTCGAGCGGGTGCGGACGCCACCGGCCGCTCCGACCTCCGACGACGCCCTCCTGCGCATCGAGGACCTGTCGGTCGAGTTCGTCTCCGAACGGGGCGCGAGCCGGGTGGTCGAGGGCGTCTCCCTCGCCATCCGCCCGGGCGAGACCGTGGGGCTGGTCGGCGAGAGCGGCTCGGGCAAGACGGTCACGTCGCTGTCGGTGATGCGACTCGTGCCGTCGCCCCCCGGCCGGATCGTGAGCGGAGCGATCCGCTTCGAGGGCCGCAACCTGCTCGACCTGGACTTCGAGGCGATGCGCGAGGTCCGCGGCACCGGCATCAGCATGGTCTTCCAGGACCCGATGACCAGCCTCGACCCGTCGTTCACGATCGGCAGCCAGCTGGCCGAGGCGCAGCGGCTGCACCGCAAGGTCTCGCGCTCGGCGGCCCGCGCCCGGTCGATCGAGCTCCTCGACCTGGTGGGCATCCCGGCGCCCGAGACCCGGCTCCGGCAGTACCCCCACCAGCTCTCGGGCGGGTTGCGCCAGCGCGTGGTGATCGCCATGGCGTTGGCCAACGAGCCGCGCCTGCTCATCGCCGACGAGCCGACCACGGCGCTCGACGTCACGGTGCAGGCCCAGATCCTCGACCTGCTCAAGCGACTCCAGCGGGAGCTCGGGATGGCGATCCTGTTCGTCACCCACGACCTCGGAGTGATCGCCGACCTGTGCGACCGGGTGGCGGTGATGTACGCCGGGCAGATCGTCGAGGAGGCGGCGGTGGAGGAGCTCTTCGCCCACCCGCGCCACCCCTACACAGCCGGTCTCCTCGGCGCCATGCCCCAGGTCGGGGGAGCCGGCGAGCGGCTCACGGTGATCCCGGGGCAGGTGCCGATGGCCCACGCCATGCCCGGCGGGTGCCGGTTCGCCGACCGCTGCGCGTTCGTCACCGACGCCTGCCGAAGTGGCCGGATCGACCTCGTCGCGACCGGGGCCGCGGCGGTGCGCTGCGTGCGGGCCGGCGAGCTCACGCTCCAGGGGGCCCGGTGAGCGCCGAGCCGATCCTGCGCACCGAGGGACTCACCAAGCACTTCACCCTGCGCGGCCGCCGGCGCGACGGCGCCCGTCCGGTGCTCCGGGCGGTCGACGGGGTCGACCTCTCGCTCGCCCCCGGGACCACCCTCGGGCTGGTCGGGGAGTCGGGCTCGGGCAAGTCGACGCTCGCCCGCCTGGTGCTGCGCCTCATGCCGGTCACGGCGGGCCGGGTCGTCTTCGACGGCGACGACATCACCGACCTCTCGGCGCGTGACCTGCGGCCGCTGCGCCACGGGATGCAGCTGGTCTTCCAGGACCCGTACTCGTCGTTCGACCCGCAGGCGACGGTGGTCGACAGCGTCGTCGAGCCGTTGCGGGCCCAGGGGGTGTCGGCCGCCGAGGCGCGGACCCGGGCGCGTGACCTGTTCGACCTCGTGGGGCTGGCGCAGGACCACCTCGAGCGCTACCCGCGCGAGCTGTCGGGCGGGCAGCTCCAGCGGGCGGGCATCGCCCGGGCGCTCTCGACCAATCCGAAGCTGGTCGTGATGGACGAGCCGGTGAGTGCGCTCGACGTCTCGACCCAGGCGCAGGTCATCAACCTCCTCCAGGACCTCCAGGGAGAGCTCGGCCTGTCGTTCCTGTTCATCGCCCACGACCTCGCGGTGGTCCGACACGTGAGCGACCGGATCGCGGTCATGTACCTGGGCCAGGT
Organism: Acidimicrobiia bacterium; assembly: GCA_017853455.1. Classification (GTDB taxonomy): domain Bacteria; phylum Actinomycetota; class Acidimicrobiia; order IMCC26256; family PALSA-555; genus CAIUKV01. The sequence goes on from JAFMJM010000044.1 coordinate 5,982, forward strand.
GGTCGAGGAGGGTCCGGCGGAGGCGCTCTACGAGCACCCGACGCACCCGTACACCCAGGCGTTGCTGTCGGCCATCCCGGTCCCGGACCCGGTGGTCCAACGTTCGCGGCCGCGGATCGTGCTGCGGGGCGAGATCCCGTCGCCGGCGTCGCCGCCCTCGGGGTGCCGCTTCCGGACCCGGTGCCCGTTCGTGATGGACGTGTGCGCCGAGGAGGAGCCTCCGGTCCACGAGTCCCCCGACGGCGTGCGCACCCGCTGCCACCTGCACGTCACGGGGCCGACCTTGGCGGGGGCCTCGGTCAACACCCTGGCGTTGCCAGACTGAGTGGGTCCGGCCGCCCCGGCCGACCGCTCCCCCCACCTGCGCCCGACCCCGGAAGGACCCCCGTGCCCCGATCGCTCCCGCACCACGGACGCTTCTTCGAGGACCTCCCGGTGGGGGAGGTGGTGGTGCACGCCCTCACCCGGACGGTCACCGAGACCGACAACGTGCTGATGACGACGCTCACGCTCAATCCGGCCCGTCTGCACCTCGACCACGAGGACGCGGCCGGCACCGAGTTCGGCCGCCCGCTGGTGAACTCGATGTTCACCCTGGCCCTGCTCGTGGGGATGTCGGTGCTCGAGACCACGCACGGCACGACGATCGCCAACCTCGGCTTCGAGGAGGTCGGCTTCCCGGCCCCGGTGTTCTGCGGCGACACCATCCACGCCGAGTCCGAGGTCGTGGCCGCCCGGGCCTCGGGGTCGCGACCCGACGCCGGCATCGTGACCTTCGAGCACCGGGCCTACAACCAGGACGACGTGCTCGTGTGCCGCGCCCGGCGCAACGCCCTCATGCGCCGCCGCCCGGCGGAATGACCCCGGCCTGGTCGCCGTCGCCCGAGCGGGCGGCGCGCACGCGTGCCGCCGAGTTCGCGCGTTTCGTGGCCGACTCGGGGTCCGGCCCGTTCGCCGACGCCGCGGCGCTGCACGCCTGGTCGGTGGCCGAGCCGGCGGCGTTCTGGTCGGCGGTCTGGGACTTCACCGGGATGCCCGGTGAGCGGGGGGAGCGGGTGCTCGAGCCGGCCGAGCCGTTCTGGCGGACCCGGTTCTTCCCCGACGCGCGTCTCAACGTCGCCGACGCGCTCCTCGGTGTGCCGAGCGACGCCGTCGCGATCGTGGCGGCCCGGGAGGACGGCCTCCGCCGGACCTGGACACGCGCCGACCTCCACGCCGAGGTGTCGCGGGTGCGCCAGGCCCTGCAGGCGGCCGGCGTGGGCGTCGGCGACCGCGTCGCCGCCTGGCTCCCGAACGTCCCCGAGACCTACGCCTTGATGATCGCGGCGGCGAGTCTGGGGGCGGTGTTCACGTCCACGTCGCCCGACTTCGGGGTCGAGGGTGTCGTCGACCGCTTCGCGCAGGTCGGGCCGACCGTGCTGGTCGCGGTCGACGGATCGCTCTACGCCGGCACGCGCTTCGACTGCCTGGCGCGTCTCACCGAGATCGTCGACCGGCTGCCGTCGGTCACCACGACGGTGGTGCTCGGGTACCTCGACGCCATCCCCGACCTCGCGGCGGTCCCGGGGGCGCGGTCGTGGTCGGCGTGGCTGGCGCCGTTCGCGCCGGGGCCGGTGGAGACCGTGCCGGTGCCGTTCGACCACCCGTGGTACGTGCTGTTCTCGTCGGGGACGACCGGTCGGCCCAAGTGCATCGTCCACCGGGCCGGCGGGGTGTTGCTCAAGCATCTCTCCGAGCAGCAGCTCCAGTGCGACGTCCGGCCCGGTGACCGGATCTGCTACTACACGACGACCGGCTGGATGATGTGGAACTGGCTGGCGTCGGTGCTGGCGAGCGACGCCACCGTGGTGGCGTACGACGGATCGCCCGCGCACCCGACGCTGACGGCGCTGTTCGACCTCGCCGACGAGCTCGACCTCACCTTCCTCGGGACCTCGGCCCGGTTCCTCGACGAGCTCCGGCGGGCCGACGTCCGCCCGGTCGACACCCACCGGCTGACGGCGTTGCGCACGATCGCGTCGACCGGCTCGCCGCTGACCCCTGACGCCTTCGACCACGTGTACGCGGCGATCGCCCCCGACGTGCACCTCGCCTCGATCTCGGGCGGCACCGACCTCTGTGGCTGCCTGGTCGGGGGCGACCCCACCGGACCGGTCTGGCGGGGGGAGATCCAACGGCCCTCGCCGGGGGTCGACGTCGCGGTGCTCGCCCCCGACGGCACGCCGCTCGGCGCCGGGGAGCGGGGCGAGCTGGTGTGCCGCAACGCGTTCCCGTCGATCCCGCTCGGGTTCCTCGACGACCCCGACGACGCCCGGTTCCGGGCCACCTACTTCGAGCGCTTCCCCGGTGCCTGGCACCAGGGTGACTACGCCGAGTGGACCGACCACGGCGGCCTGGTCATCCACGGCCGCTCCGACGCCACCCTCAACCCCGGCGGCGTGCGCATCGGCACCGCCGAGATCACCCGGCTGGTCGAGGTGGTGCCCGGGATCGCCGACTGCCTGGTCGTCGGCCAGGAGTGGGAGGGCGACGTCCGGGTGGTGCTGTTCGTGGTCCTGCGCCCGGGGGTGGCGCTCACCGCGGCGCTCGAGGCCGACCTGCGGGCGCGCATCCGGGCCGGGGCGTCGCCCCGGCACGTCCCGGCGAAGATCGTGGCCGTGCCCGACCTGCCCCGCACCCGGTCCAACAAGCTGAGCGAGCTCGCCGTACGCGAGGTGGTGCACGGGCGACCGGTGGCCAACACCGAGGCGCTCGCCAACCCGGAGGCGCTCGACCACTTCCGCGACCTGGAGGAGCTCCGATGACCCGGATGCGCAGCCTGCTGACGGTGCCGGCCAACCGGCGTGACCTCGTGGCCAAGGCGCCCCGGTGCGCGCCGGACGCACTCTTCCTCGACCTCGAGGACGGGGTGCCGCCCGACGCCAAGGAGGCCGCCCGCGCCGACGCCGTCGACGCCGCGCTCGACCTCGTCCGCGCTCATCCGGGGCTCGCGGTCTTCGTCCGGGTCAACGCCATCGGCACTCCGTGGTTCGCCGGTGACGTCGCCGAGGCCCTGGTGCCCGAGTTGACCGGCGTGGTCGTGCCGAAGGTGGAGTCGGCGGCCGACGTCGACGCCGTCGTTGCGGCCCTCGCCGCCGCCGGGGTCCCCGACCTCGGCGTGCTGGCCGGGATCGAGAGCGCCGCCGGGGTGGCCCGGGCAGAGGCGGTGCTGGCGCACCCGGCCGTCGGGTGGTGCTACTTCGGGGCCGAGGACTACGTCGCCGACCTCGGAGGCGTGCGCACGCCGTCGAACCAGGAGGTGCTCCACGCCCGGTCGCAGGTCGTGCTGGCCGCCCGCCTCGGCGACGTGTGGTCGGTCGACATGATCCTGGCCGACTTCCGCGACGACGACCGCTACGTGCGCGACGCGACCGAGGGCCGGTCGCTCGGCTACCGGGGCAAGTTGTGCATCCATCCGGCGCAGGTGGCGCTCGCCCACGCGGTGTTCACCCCGACGGCCGAGGAGGTCGACCGCGCCCGCCGGTTGTTGACGGCCTACGCCGACGCGGCCACCCGGGGTGAGGCCACGATCGCGTTCGAGGGGGAGATGGTCGACGAGCCGATGGCCCGCCGGGCCCGGACCGTCCTGGCGGCGGCCGACGTCGAGGCCGGCTGACGCCTCAGCGGCCTTCGGCGCGCAGCTCGTCGCGGATGACGAACTTGCGGATCTTGCCGGCGGGCGTGCGGGGAAAGTCGTCGACGATCCGCAGATCTTCCACCCACTTCTGCTTGGGCAGCCCGCCCGCCTCGAGGTGGGCCTGCACCGCCGCCAGGTCGGGGGCGGCCTCCCCGGGGCGCACCCGGACGACGGCGGTGGCGTGCTCGCCCGTGCGGCCGTCGGGAGCCGCCACGACGGCGCACTCGGCCACGACCGGCATGGTCATGAGCACCTCCTCGATCTCGGCGGCCGAGATGTTGGCGCCACCGCGGATGATGATGTCGGAGATGCGGTCGGTGATGGTGAGGCAGCCGTTCTCGTCGAGCACCCCGACGTCACCGGTGCGATACCAGCCGTCGGCGTCGAACGCCCGGGCGGTCAGTGTCGGGTCGGTGTAGCCGAGGCAGAGGTCGGGCCCGCGCGAGAAGATCTGACCGGGCTCGCCGGCCCCGACCTCACGGTCGTCGTCCTCGACGTCGACCATTCGTAGCTCCACGCCGAGCATCGGTCGGCCATCGGTGTGATTGCGCCATTCGCGCGGGTCGTAGGTGTGGGACCCGGTGATCGACGGCTGCTCGGTCGATCCGTACGACCGGAACACCGTGATCCCGAGCGCCTCGGCGCGTTCGGCGACCGCCGCCGGCACGGGGGCGCCGCCGAGGCCGGCGTTGCCGATGAGGGCGGCGTGGGCCGGCGTGAACTTCGGGGAGTCCATCAGGCTGGTCAGGAAGATCGTGGCGCCGACCCCACCGGAGATGCCCTCGGCGAGCAGGATGTCGCACGCCCGGTCGGGGTTCCAGGCGTCGGCGAGGTGGATCGGGTGGTGGCGCAGCAGCCCCAGGAGGAACGACGCCAGCATCCCGGTCATGTGGGCCATCGGCGAGGCGTTGAGCACCGGGCGGGCGTCGGGGGCGAGCGCGTCGAGCTGGACGACCTCGAACAGCAGGGTGCGGTGCGAGTGGATCACGCCCTTGGGCTCGGCGGTGGTCCCGGACGTGTAACCGACCATCGCCGGTGCGTCGGGGTCGATGTCGGGCGTGCCGGTGAACGGTGCGCCGGCGCACAGGTCGTCGAAGGCCAGCGCACCGGGGAGCGTCGCGCCCGGGGTGCCGCTCTCGACGACCACCACGTGCTCGAGGGCGGGGCAGCGGTCGCGGAAGGTCAGGAGGTTCTCGACGTGGTCGACGTGCCCGAACCGGTCGACGGTGATCAGCGCTGTGGCCTCCGACTGGCGCAGGATGAACTCCACCTCGCGGGCGCCGTAGAACGGCACGATCGGCACCGCCACGGCACCGAGCCGGAACGCCGCGCAGATGGCGACGCCGGCCTCGAGCCAGTTGGGGATCTGGTAGACGATCCGGTCGCCGGGACCGACCCCGAGCCGATCGAGCGACCCGGCCAGGCGGGCGGAGCGCTCGTAGAGCTCACCGATGGTCCCGACGTGGGGGCGGGTCTCGGACCACACCCGGAACGTGAGGTCGGGAGCGCTCGTGATCTGGCGCTCCATGAAGCCGGCGAAGGTCAGGTCGGTCCACCAGCCCTCGGCGAGGTAGCGCTCGCGGAGCTCCGTCGGCACGGTGCGCAGTTCCCACATGGCTCGATCGTCCCCCCGGAGCGGTCGGTGGCGGTTACGGTATTCTCAGAGAGCGAGAAGCACGTTTCCGGTCGGCGGTGGTCGCCGGTCGGCACAGTGTGCCCGATCCCGGTCCCCCGCGCGGGATGCGGGCCGGGCCCGGAGCGGTTGACGGTGACGACGAGCGGAGGATGGTCCCGGTGACGACGACCGACGCCACGTACGAGACGATCGAGGTCCGCCCCGTGGCCGGGGCCCTCGGTGCCGAGATCCACGGGGTCGACCTGGCCGCCGACCTCCCCGCTGCGACGGTCGCCGAGATCCGCCGGGCCTGGCTCGAGCACCTCGTGGTGTTCTTCCGCGACCAGGACCTCTCGCTCGACCGCTACCTGGCTTTCGCCGAGCGGATGGGGGAGCCGGTCGAGTACCCGTTCGTGAAGGGGATCGAGGGCTATCCGAAGATCATCACCGTCGCGAAGCTGCCCCACGAGACGATCAACTTCGGTGGCGTGTGGCACTCCGACACCGCCTACCTCGAGCGGCCGCCGATGGGCACGATGCTGCTGGCCCGCGAGGTGCCCGACGCCGGCGGCGACACCATGTGGGCCAACCTCTACGCCGCCTACGAGACGCTCTCGCCCGGCCTGCAGCGGATGCTCGAGGGCGTGCGCGCCGTCAACACCTCGGCGATGGCCGACGTGTCGAAGACCCGCGAGGACCGCATCCGCGACACCGGTGTCGAAGAGGTACGCGAGTTCGAGGCGGTGCACCCGGTCGTGCGCACCCACCCCGAGACCGGGCGCCGGGCGCTCTACGTCAACCCCGCGCACACCGCCCGCTTCGAGGACATGACCGAGGAGGAGAGCCGCCCGCTGCTCGACTTCCTGTGCGCCCACGCCGTCCGGCCGGAGTTCACCTGCCGGTTCCGGTGGGAGCCCGGCTCGCTGGCGCTCTGGGACAACCGGTGTGCCTGGCACAACCCGATCAACGACTACCACGGACACCGACGGGTGATGCACCGCATCACCCTGGCGGGCGACGTCCCGGCCTGACGCGACCGGGCCGCACCAGCGATCCACGACCGCCGGGTCAGCGGCGGGCCAGCACCTCGCCGTGCACCACCACGAACCGGCCGTCGGGATCGTCGGCCCAGCGTCGGAACGCCGCCGCGATCGCTGCGAGTTCGGTGGGGTCGGTGAGCCCGTACCCGAGGGCCTGGGTGGCGTACTCGCTGTGCTCGACTCGGTCGGCCCACGATCCGCCCCACCAGGCGCGGTCCTCGGGGGTCGCGAACGTCCAGGCCGACGTGGTGGAGACGACGTCGGTGAACCCGGCCTCGCGCGCCCAGGCGTGCACCGCCCGCCCGGCGTCGGGGTCGGTGCCGTTGTGGTGCGCGATCGCCCGGAAGATCGTGCGCCACCGCTCGAGCAGCGGGTCGGGTGGGTACCAGACCTTGGCGCCGTAGTCGGTCTCGCGCACGGCGACCACTCCGCCCGGGCGGGTGACCCGCCGGACCTCGCGCAGGGCCGCGACCGGGTCGGTGAGGTGGTGGAGCACCTGGTGGACGTAGGTCACGTCGACGCAGGCGTCGGGCAGGGGGAGGGCGTAGGCGTCGCCGGCGACGAGGTCGAGGTCGAGGTCGGTGCGGGCCGCGGTCCGCGCGGCGGTGAGCGCCGCCGGCGCCGGGTCGATCCCGACCACCCGGCCGGCGGGCACCCGGTCGGCGAGGTCGGCGGTGATGGTGCCGGGTCCGCACCCCAGGTCGAGCACCCGGGCGTCGGGGCGGAGGTGGTTGAGCAGGAAGGCGGCGGAGTTCTCGGCGGTGCGCCACCGGTGGCCGCGCAGCACCGACTCGTG
>JAFMJM010000331.1 GCA_017853455.1 Acidimicrobiia bacterium
CTCGGCGAGGCGCACGAGGGCGCACTGCACGGCGGGTACGGCGAGCACGTCGGCGGGCGCCGTCCCACCCCAGAGGTCGAGCATCCGAACCTCGTGGTGCCCGTCCGGGTGGACCACGACGAGGTCGACCCAGCCTCCGATGCGGGCGGGGAGGCCGGCGACGTCGGTGGGCCGGTCGAGACCGGGATCGAGCACCGTGACCGGCGTGTCGGAGAAGCAGTGCCGGTACCAGTGCGCGGCCTGCTCCAGGACCGCGTCCTCCTCCTCGGTGAGCCCGCCGACGAACGACCACCGGTCGAGGTCCCCGTGGGCGTGGGCGTCGCGCGCGGCAACGAGGAAGGCGTCGCGTAGGCGTCCACGGTGGACGGGGTCGGCGTTGCCCTCCGCGCCGTGGACCTCGCAGGCGAGGCGGCGCGGGCAGCAGTCGTCGGCCCGCCGGAGGAGGTACGGCGTGACCTTCGGCACCTGCGGGTCGTCGGGCCCCGTCACGACTCCGGAGGGTAACCCCCGGCCTACACTCGGCCGGGCCGGAACCCGCACCGGACCGGCCCGTGTGCGCCCGCCCGAACGGAGGCCCAGTGTCCGATCCCGTCGCCGCCATCGCAGCCGTCGATCCCCAGATCGCCGACGTCATCCGGCGGGAGGTCGAGCGCCAGAACACCACGATCCAGCTCATCGCGTCGGAGAACTTCACGTCGCCCGCGGTCATGGCGGCGCAGGGCTCGGTGCTCACCAACAAGTACTCGGAGGGCTACCCGGGCAAGCGCTACTACGGCGGCAACGTGGTCGTCGACGAGGCCGAGGAGCTCGCCCGTCAGCGGGTCTGCGCCCTCTTCGGTGCCGACCACGCGAACGTGCAACCCCACTCGGGCGCCAACGCCAACATGGCGGCCTACCTGGCGCTGCTCGAGCCGGGCGACAAGGTCATGGGGATGCGCCTCGACCAGGGCGGTCACCTCACCCACGGCTCGCCGGTCAACTTCAGCGGGCGGCTCTACGACTTCGTGGGCTACGGCGTCGACGACGACACCGAGTGCCTCGACTACGACCGCATCCGCGACCTGGCGCTGGCCGAGCGTCCGAAGCTGATCGTCGCCGGTGCCACCGCCTACCCCCGCACCATCGACTTCGCCGTCTTCCGGGCGATCGCCGACGAGGTCGGCGCCCTGCTGATGGTCGACGCCGCCCACATCGCCGGTCTCATCGCTGGTGGCGCCCACCCGTCGCCGGTGCCCTACGCCGACGTCATGTGCTTCACCAACCACAAGACCCTCCGGGGACCGCGGGCCGGGACGATCCTGTGCCGGGAGGAGCACGCCGCGGCCATCGACAAGGCCGTGTTCCCGGGCCTCCAGGGCGGCCCGCTGATGCACGTCGTGGCGGCCAAGGCGGTGGCGTTCCACGAGGCGTCGCAGCCGGCGTTCCGGGAGTACGCCCACCAGATCGTGCGCAACGCCCGGGCCCTGGCCGACGGCCTCGCCGCCGCGGGCTTCCGCATCGTGAGCGGCGGCACCGACAACCACCTCATCCTCGTCGACCTGCGGCCGTTCGGGGTCACGGGCAAGGTGGCCCAGGAGTCGCTCGACCTCGCCGGGATCACCACCAACAAGAACGCCATCCCGAACGACCCGGCGAAGCCGTTCGTCACGAGCGGCCTGCGGCTCGGCACGGCGGCGGTCACCACCGCCGGCATGGGCGAGGAGCAGATGGCCGAGATCGCGGACCTGATCGCCCGGGTCCTGCGCGCCCCCGACGACGTCACGGTCCGCGACGACGTGCGCGACGCCGCTGCCCGACTGTCGGCGAAGTTCATCCCGTACCCCGACCTGGTCTGACCCGGGACGGACCGTGGTCGGCTACGCAATCGTCGGGGGCACGGCCGCGCTGGTCACCTTCGCCGTCACGTTCCTGATGCGCTGGCTCGCGCCGCGGGTGGGCGCGGTGGCGATGCCCGGTGCCCGGTCGGTCCACCAGGAGCCGACCCCGACCCTGGGTGGTGCGGCGATGTTCGCCGGGCTCCTCGCCGCCATGGTGGTCGGGTCGCAGCTCCACCAGTTCCGCCAGATGTTCCGGGGCTCCTCGGAGCCGCTCGGCATCCTGCTCGCGGCCGGGGCGATGTTCGCGGTCGGCGCGATCGACGACGTGCGCGAGGTCTCGCCGCCGGCGAAGATCGCCGGGCAGGTCCTGTCGGGGAGCCTGCTGTCGGTCTTCGGCGTGACGATGCTCTACTTCCGGGTGCCCTTCGCCAGCTTCGAGTACATCGTGCTCTCGCCCGACCTGGCGTCGCTGCTGACGATCCTCGGCGTCGTGATCCTGGCCAACGCCATCAACCTGATCGACGGCCTCGACGGCCTGGCGGCCGGCATCTGCGCCATCGCCGGTCTGGCGCTGTTCCTCTACGCCGACCGGCTGTTCAAGGCCGGCCTGCTCGAGGGCTCCAACATCGGGCCGCTCGTCGCCGTCGTCGTGGTCGGGGTGTCGGTGGGCTTCCTGCCCCACAACTTCAATCCGGCGCGGATCTTCATGGGCGACGCCGGGGCGATGCTGCTGGGGCTGTTGCTGGCGGTGACGACCATCACCGTCGGTGGGCGCACGGCCGACCAGTTCAGCGGCCAGACGTACTTCTTCTTCGCCCCCCTCGTGATCCCGATCGTGATCCTCGGGGTCCCGATCCTCGACACCGCCTCCTCGTTCGCCCGGCGGTTGGTGCGCCGCCAGTCGTGGTCGACCGCCGACCGGGAGCACCTCCACCACCGGCTGATGCGGCTCGGGCATGGTCCGCGCCGTTCGGTCGTCATCCTCTGGCTGTGGACCGCCGTGCTCTCGGCGACGGCCCTCGTGCCCACCTACACCAACCGGGGCAACGCCCTGGTCCCGGTGGCCCTGGTGGCCCTGGCCCTGTTGCTCTACTCCTACTTCCACCCCGGCGTGGTGGC
>JAFMJM010000332.1 GCA_017853455.1 Acidimicrobiia bacterium
GGGCACCCCGCCCGGCGTCCCCGACCCGAGGGCCTGACCCCGCGCGGGTCCACCCGCCCGGTCAGAGGTTCGCGACCGCCTGCTTGGCCAAGCCGAGCAGCGTGGTCGTCTGGTCGGCCGGCTTGATCACGACGCCGTCGGCGGTGACCACGGCGTCCGGTCCTCCCTGCACGCTCACGAGCCACTTCTTCTTCAGCGTCGCGACCGTGCCCCCGGGACCGGTGAAGTAGCCGGGAGCGCCGGCGATGGGGTTCGCCATCCCGCTGCTGGTCAACGCCGTCAGGGCCTCCTTGCCGCCGATGAACTGGACCAGGACCTTCACCCAGGCCGAGCCCGTCGCGCCGGCGACGGTCCACTTGCAGGTGACCACCGACGGGTTGGCGGTCGGCACCGGGGCCGACAGCGTGCCCGGGAAGGCCGCCGCGATCTGGCCCTTGGTGAGCGCCTTGCAGGCGTCGGGCTTCTTCGCGGCGCCGGCCGGGGTGATCGCACCGAGCACGAGCACCCCTGCCAATGCCACCCCGCTGAACCAGCGGGTCGCTCGTGCGGTCGACGTCTCGATCATCCAACCACCTCCGGACGGACGGATCCCGCCACCGTATCGTCCGCCCGCGCCTCGCCCGGAGCCGGTCAACCGCGGCGGGCGGTCGAGGCCAGCATCCGGGAGTAGACGCCCAGCACCTTGCCGGCGTAGTACGGGTCGGTCGCCCAGTTCCCGCCGCCCATCTGGTTCCAGAACACGACCTTGCCCTTGAGGAAGAAGGTGTCGTAGTGCTGGGCGGCCAGGACCGGATCGCTGCCGAACAGCGCGGGTGAGAGTGGGACCGGGATGTCGGCCGCGTGGCCCGAACCGTCGGCGTAGTCGCGCAGCAGCTGCACCTGCGCGCGCACCCCGTCGCGCGGGGTGTCGAACCGGTGGCCGGTGGTGCACGAGTCGCACCACCCGATCCCGGAGAAGTTGTTGTAGGAGTACTCGGTGAAGCTGCCCGTCTCGATGATCGACTGGGCGAACGCGACGTCACCCCGGACACCGTGGATCCGACCCTCGTCGACGAACAGGCCCGCCAGCTCCAGGATCGACACGCCGGCCGGGAGGTCGGGTCGCACGCCGGTGGCCTCGAACCAGTCGGCGATCTGCTGCGGCGTGAGCAGCGACGGTCCGAGCATCGTCAGTCCGCCCCAGCGGTCGAGGAGCGTCTGCTCCTCACCCCGGAGCGAATCGAGGCGCTGGCGTTCGATCGCCAGGGCGTTGGTGGCCTCCGCCAGGGCGCTGCGGAGCTCGCTCCGGCGGGCCCGCCGCTCCGAGAGCTCACCCTGCATCCCCGTGAGCCGGGTCACGAGCCGCTGGTCGACGGCGACCGTGGCGTCGACGTAGGTCCGACCCGATCCGAAGTCCTGGTTGCCGACGACGTCGAGTTCCGCCAGAGGTCCTCGGCGCCGCTGCTGGTAGACGGCTCCGAGCTCCTCCTGGATCCGTCGGCGCACGACCTCCACCTGCGCTTCCAGGTCGGCGATCTCGGCGCCGAGCCGGTCGACGTCCCGCTGGACCTCGTCGCGCTCGGCGACCGCCGCTTCGTAGGCCTCGCTCACCGACCGGATGCGATCGGTGAGCCGCCCGAGCTCGACCCCCGCCCGGAGCTGGTCGTCGTCGATGCCGGCGCGGGAGGCCGGGTCGGAACCGGGGTCGGTCGTCACCGGGCGCGGCGTGGTCGTCGTGGGCGCCGGGACGCCCGTGGTCGGACTGGTCGACGGCGGCACCGGCACGGTGGGCGGCGCCGTCGTGGTCGGGACGTCGCCCGGCGGCACCGTCTGCGCACCGGCGGAACCCGACCACCCGACGGCCAGGAGGCCGACGGCCATCGCCGCGAGGATCCGCGCCGGGGTCCGGACCGGTCGCACGAGCGGTCAGGGGTGGACCGGCGCGGCGGAACCGCCGGCGGCACGGGCCAGATCGTCGTCGGTCATGAACCGGTACCCGATCCCGCGGACGGTCACGATCCGGCGCTGACCCTCCGCCAGGGCCAGGCGGGCACGGAGTCGACCCACCTGGACGTCGAGGCTCTTCGACTCGTTCGTGCGCCCACCCCAGAGTCGGTCCAGCAGCTCCCGCCGGGTCACCAGCTTCCCGGCACCCCGGATGAGCATCTCGGCGATGTCGAACTCCTTGCGGGGCAGGGGCACCGGCCGACCGTCGACGGTGAGACGCCGACAGGCGGGGTCGAGGACCACCGGACCGACCCGGACGACGTCCTCGGGAACGTCGGCGATGGTCTCGCACCGGCGCAGGAGCGCCCGCATCCGGGCGACGAGCTCGTGCGAACCGACGGGCTCGGTGAGGACCATCGCCACGCCGGCCGTGTAGCCCGCCACGACCTCACCCTCGGTGCTCTGCTTGCACAGGACCACGATCGGCACCCGGTGTGCCTTGCTCACCGTCTCACACAGGTCGAGGGCGTGCTGTTGGATGTCGTCGACCTCGAACAGCACGACGTCGGGACCGAACGACCCGATCTCCTCGACCACGGTGCCGGTGATCGCGCCGGGATCGGCGGGGTCGCTCCGGATCGGCTGGACCTCGAAGCCCTCGCCCGCCAGCACGCCCGACACGCGGCCGAACTCCCGCTGTTCGACGACCATCGTCCGAGCCATTGCAGACCACCTCACCTTCGATGGCGAACGGTATTCACGGGAGGTGAACAGGACGTGGCCGCGGGTCGGCGGCGCGGGCGAACATTTCCAAACGGAGGGTTACGACTCTCCGCGGTTCGTTCGTCCCGATCAGCCGATCCGGACCAGGACGGCCACGACGACGAGCAACAGGGCACCGACCTGCAGGACCACACCCCGTCCGACCCGCCACGGCACCCGACGGCGACGGGGGCCGTCGACCTCGGCCCAGAACGCGGTCTCCAGGTCGTCGAC
>JAFMJM010000045.1 GCA_017853455.1 Acidimicrobiia bacterium
CCCCGTTACCGCCTTGAAAGGGCGGCGTCCTAGGCCACTAGACGATGGGGGCTCGACCTCTCGAGGAGGGCTTGGCATCGTAGCAGCGGTCGGGCCCCGGGGCCCCAGTGGGAGACGGGCACGGGTACCGTCGATCGCGATGGAACGCCGGGACCGCCTCCGCCGAGGCCTGGTCGCCGCGGCGGGGGTCTCCCTCGCCACCGGCGGTGCGGGCGTGGTGGGCGTCGCCCGGACGGCCGGAGCCGCCACCCTGGCGGTCACCACGACTGCCGACGCCGGACCGGGGAGCCTGCGCCGGGCCCTGGCCGACGCCGCCGACGGCGACGTCGTCGACCTGACCGATCTCAGCGGCACGATCACCCTCACCTCGGGGCCCCTCGTGGTCGACCACCACGTGACGATCGCCGGGCCGGGCGCCGACCGGCTCACGGTGTCGGGGGGCGGCGCCGACCGGGTCGTCGTCTTCGACCCCACCACCACCGGCACCGGCACCGTCACCCTGCGCGGCCTGACCGTCGCCGACGGCTACGCCGACAACGACCCGCTGCAGGGGGGTGGCGGGATCCTGTTCTCGTGCGGGTTCAACTCGGCGACGTCGCTGGTGCTCGACGACGTCACCCTCACCCGCAACCGGTCGGTGTTCCTCGGGGCCGGTCTCTACTTCGACGAGTGCAACAGCGGCGGCGAGTACGGCAGCCTCCTGATCCACGGATCGACCATCACCGGCAACACGAGCTACTACTCGGGCGCGGGCGGCGTGTGGTTCGACGCCGGGTCCGAGATCGTCGTCACCGACACGGTCATCGCGGGCAACGCCTCGGTCGGATGGTCGGCGGCGGGTCTGAGCGTCTCGACCGGCGATCGGGCCACCGTCACCGACTCGCGGATCGTGGGCAACACCAACTACTTCCTGCAGGGCGGCGGCGCCGAGTTCCGCGGCATCGACACCGTGATCACCGGCACCACCATCGCCGACAACCGCACGACGGTCGCGGGCGGTGCCGGCGTCCACGTGCTCGGCAGCTACCTGCGCACCTTCACGATGCGTGACTCCACCGTGTCGGGGAACGTCGCCGCGTACTACGGGGGTGCCTTCTACGTGGAGGGCGCCGCCGCCGCCGTGGTGATCGAGAACTCGACGGTGTCGGGCAACGCGGCCAACCAGGCCGGTGCGGTCTACGGCGGGATCGACGGCATCCGGATGGTCCAGTCGACCGTCACCGACAACGTGGCGCGCCTCCCGGCGGCGGGCCCCGCCGTCGGTGGGGTGCTGCTCAGTGGTCCCGCACCCGAGGTGTGCTCGTCGACGCGCCCGCGCGCCACCGGCGTCCGGGCGGGCGCGGTCGCCGTCCGTCAGGGTGCAGTGCGAGTGGCGACGTGCGCACCGGTCGCGCCCGATGCCCGCGGTCGGCTCGAGCTCGTCGGCACGGTCCTGGCGGGCAACACCGGCACCGACGTCGGCCGGTGGCAGGACGGGACCGTGGCGGTGCGGTCCGATCACTCGGTCGTCGGTGTGGTCGATCCGGCGGTCCCGGTCACCGACCTCGGTGGCAGCACGTTCGGCGTGACCGACCCCGGTCTCGCACCGCTGGCCGACAACGGCGGTCCGACCGCGACCCACGCCCTGCTCCCGGGTTCCCCGGCCCTCGACGCCGGCCCCGACCCGGTTCCCGAGTTCCCGGGGAACGGGTTCGACCAGCGTGGACCGGGCTACGCCCGGGTGGTGAACGGCGTCGCGGACGTGGGGGCCTACGAGGTCCAGGCGGTCGAGCCGAACTTCACCGGCTGACGGGCACCACTCAGCCGGTGGCGACGTCGGCCATGGCCGAGTCGGGGAGCACGTAGGCCGTGTCGGCCAGCGGTGCCCCGGGCTCGACGAGCTCGGGGTAGCGCAGGCCGCGCAGCACCGCCACCTCGAAGATCTCCTGGACGAGACCCTCGAACGCCAGGTGGCCGACCGTCTGGCCGGTCTCGGTGTCGATGACCCACACGCCGCAGCGCAGCTCGTCGGTGCGGTCGCGGGTGAGCGGCAGGCCGTCGAACACGTGCTCGCGCACCTTCGACAGGCCGACCAGGGCGTACTGACCGATGAACGTCAGGCCCCGGGCGAAGCCCGGCACCTGCGCGACGGTCTCGACCTTGCCGGTCTCGAGGTCGACGGTCCCGAGGGTGCCGATCCCCGACTGCAGCACCCAGAGCCGGCCGTTGTACCAACGCGGCGAGTGCGGCATCGAGAGGCCGTGGGCGACGATCTCGTCGTTGGTGATGTCGATGATGGCGCCGCCCTCGGCCTTGCGCTCGCGCCAGCCGTTGTTCTCGTCGGTCAGCCCGAGGACGGTGACGTACTTCGGCTTGCCGTCGACGACGGTGAGTCCGTTGAGGTGGCAGCGGTCCTCGGCGGCGAGCTGGGTCACGAACGTCGGGCGCCAACGCGGCACGAACGAGTGCTCCTCGTCGAGGGTGGCGAGGCAGGAGAAGCGCGTGTTGACGACCCAGAGTCCGTCGTCGGCCCAGGCCAGGTCGTGGATGCGGATGTCGCCCGTGGCGTGGCGGCGTCGGGTGACGAAGCACCCGTCGTGGACGTCGGGGGGTGTCAGCCGGCGGGTGAGGGCCGGCTGGTTCTGGAACACGATGACCTCGGCCTTGGTGCCCACCGCCAGGTGGCGCCCGTCGTAGGCGATGCCCATCGGCGTCTGGAGCGCGCGGTAGTGCGAGTTGAGGCCGTCGGGCGTGGGCCGGACCATGATCAGGCGCCCCGCCTGGTAGGTGCTGATCACGAGCGACGAGTTCGTCTGGTCGAGCAGCACCCGGAACGAGTTCGTGAACTGCGACGCGTACAGCTGCTCGGGCGGCAGCTGCGCGGTCGCAGCGGGCCCGTCGGGCGGCGGTGGGGGACCGTCGACGCCGCCCTCGGCCTCGGGAGCCGGGGCGGGGGCCGGGGCCGGGGCCGGGGCGGCGGCCCGGGCCGGGCGGCGCCGGGGTCGGTCGGCCGACTCGCCGCCCTCGACCGGCGTCACCCGGGGAGCCTGCGAGAACATGTCGCGGGCCCGCTGGGCGGCCGCGGTCATGAGCGGGAGCTGGGGCTCGAGCTCGTCGGCGTTGCGCCGCCACTTCTCGGGGTGGGGCGAGTCGAGGGTGTGGCGCGAGTCGGGGAGCGGCTCGGCGAGCTCGTCGTCCCAGTCGATGTCGAGGAAGTCGCAGAGGCGCGTGATCTCCTCGTAGGGATCGGCGACGAGCCGGTCGTACGACGCCACGCACCAACGGTCGGGGTCGAGCGCCTCGAGGTCGTCGAGGAGGGCGTCGACGGTCGTGGCCCACTGACGGGTCACCACCTCGGCGAGGGGACGGCCGTCGAGCTCGCGCCAGCCGGGGGTGAGGAGCAGCGACCAGGGGGAGCCGTTCCAGCCGGGCAGGTTCGGGTACGTCACGAACCGGCCGGACCGCCAGGCGTCGAGCATGCTGCTGATGGTCTCCCGCGGGTCGCGGTAGAGGTACACGAACCGGGCGTCGGGGAAGGCCTTCGCCAGGAACGGCACGCGCAGGGCGTTCTTGGGGGTCTTCTCGAGGAGCCGGGTCGGCCCGCCGGGTGGACGCTTCCCGTCGCGGTCGCGCAGTTGCGACACGAACCGGTCCTTCAGGAACGACACGATGCCGTCGGTGGCGTCGTCGGCGGTGAGGCGGTTCGACGCCCAGTCGTGCGCCGCCGGGGTGAGCGCGTTGATGCCCTCGATGAGCAGGTGGCTCTCGCCGCCGATCGTGTAGAGGCTCGGCGAGCGCTGCAGCGTCTCGAACAGGAAGCTCGACCCCGACCGGGGCGGGCAGACCACGAACACCGGATCGACGATGCGCGGCGGGCCGGCGAGCATCCGCTGCACCGGATCGACGGCGGCCACCTGGCGGGCGGCGGGGGTCGCGACCACCGCCGGATTGCGCCTCGTGCCCTCGGGGGTGACGGCCGGGCGGAGCACGAGGTCGTCGAGGGCCTTGGCGACGTTGATCCGGTTGGGCAGGAGGACGTCGGGGATCTCGGAGGTGATCCGGGCCCGGACCTGGGCGACGAGACGCTCGCGGGGTGCCCAGCCGGGCTCGGTGTCGCCGAAGCGCGACTCGAGGTCGTGCCACTCGTGCTGGAACGGGGTGACGATGCGGGCGGTCCGCTCGGCGCCGGCCGGATCGACGGAGCGGACGTCGGCGATCAGCGCGCCGATCGTGGCGTCGAGCTCGGCCGCCGACATCACCACGGGCCAGTTGGTGGTCTCGTAGGGGACCTCGACCGGGGTGTCGGGTCGCCACGGGACGTCGATCACCTCGCGGTCGGGATGCGCGATGAGGTCCCAGAGGAAGGCGCTGCCCACGGTGTCGACGACGAGGTGGATGCGGGGCCGCGACGCGGGGTTGTCGACGCGGTGGTTGCGCCAGGTGTTGAACACCCACGCCTCGCCCGCCGCCATGTGCCGGGTCTCGTCGTCGACGGTGAACGCGACGTCGGGGCTGGTCTGGATGGGGAAGTGCACCCGCAGGTGGTGCCACCAGTAGTAGTTGACGTCGACGTGGGTCCCGAGCTCGGTCTCGGTGGCGATGCGCATGAGGCGGGTCCGACCGATGGTCGACCCGAGCGCCGCCATCACCTGGCGGACGTACGGCATGTGCTCGAGGTACGGGGTCGGGGCCATCACCCCGTGGGTGGAGTCGCTGAGGGGGTCGCCGTCGACGGCGATCAGGGTGAGGGCCGTGTTGCCCGGGGCCCCCTGGGGGTGGCCCCGCCAGGCGTCCTCGGGGACGTCGGCGATCTCGGTGGCGAGCCGCTCGGCGTCGACGCGGAACGGCAGACGGACGAACGACTGGTCGAGACGCACGGCAGGCTCCACGGGGAGGCCGGAGGGTCCGGCCGATCGGCGTCGCAGGTTACCGTTCCGTCCGGGACGGCCCCCCGGGCGGGGAGCGACGGGAGGGGTGGCGCGGTGCGGTTCGAGATCGGTCTGGAGCGTCCCGACCAGCTGTTCACCGCCGACCCACCGGCGCCCACCTCCCCCTGGTACGGCCGGTTCACGGTCGAGCCGGCGCTCGAGGTCGTGCGGCGCGAGACGTGGCGGCCGCGCCGCGGCGAGCCGGTCGTGGTCGAGGTCGTGCTGCCGGCCGCCGAGGTCCGGCCCGGGTTGGCCGAGGAGCTCACCGCCGCCGCCCGCCGATGGTTCGTCGTCGCCGACGAGGTCGACGCATCCCTCGGCCGCTCGGCCGCCGTGGAGGGTCGGTGGACCCTGCTCCCGAGCTTCGCCTGGTTCCTGGCCCTGATCCTGGTGAGCTTCTTCGTCCTGCGGTTGGGGCGGGCGGTCCACGAGACGTTCGTGCTGGCGATCGGCCAGGGGATCACGGTGTCGGCCTGGGTGATCCTCTGGGTGCCGGTCGAGCGGATGAGCCGGCACGGCATCGACCGCCGGGCCCGGCAGCGGCGGGCCCGGGCCCTGGCCGGGGCCACCGTGGAGGTCCGGGCCGCCGGCTGACCGCGTGGCCGCCGGGGGTCGTCAGCCGCCCTCGACCACCTTCGACACCAGGTCGACCAGCCGGCGCCGCTCGGCCTCGTCGAGGGGGGCCAGGACCCGCCCTTCGGCCTCGGCGGCGACGGCGTCGAACCGGGTCAGGACCCGGCGGCCGGCCGGGGTGATCGTGAGGCGGTAGCGGCGACGGTCGTCGGGGTCGCGCCGACGCTCGACCCAGCCCTGGCGTTCGGCGCAGTCGACGATCTCGACCATGTCGGAGGCGTGGGTGCCGAGGGCGTCGCAGACCTCGCGCTGCGAGACCGGCCCGTGCACGGCCACGACCCGCAGGACCCCGTAGGTGGCGGGCTTGGCCCCGCTCTCGGCCAGCCAGCCCTCGGCGGTCAGGAGGTCGCTGAAGGTCCGGCGGAACAGCCCGACCAGGCGCAGCATCGCCGTGAGGTTGTCGGCGGGCGCGACCGGCGCCTCGGGGGTCATGCCCGGATCGTACCTGAGTTTCCCCAACGGTTCAATTCCCGTATAGTTTGGAATCCCAACGAATGGCGCCGGATGGTCCGGCGTCCCGCCGACCGTCGTGAGGTCCCACCGCCCGATGCTCCGCCGTCTCATGCGCCGGTTCCTGACCGGGCACGGTCGCGCCCTCGCCCTCGTGATGGCGTTCACCGTCGGCCAGGTGGTGTGCCAGCTCCTGCTCCCGTCGCTCAACGCCGACATCATCAACAAGGGCATCCTCGCCGGAGACTCGCACTACATCTGGGTCAAGGGCGCCGAGATGCTCGTCGTCACCCTGATCCAGGCCGGGCTGGCGGTCGCCGCCGTCTACTTCGCCTCACGGATCGCCATGGCGGTCGGTCGCGACATCCGCGGGGCGCTGTTCCACCGGGTCACCGACTTCTCGGCCCAGGACGTCGCGCGGTTCGGTGCGCCGTCGCTCATCACCCGGATCACCAACGACGTCTCGCAGGTGCAGATCCTCACCCTGATGATGGGCACGCTCTTCCTGGCCGCTCCGATCACCATCGTCGTCGGGATCTTCATGGCGGCACGCGAAGACGTGCCGCTGACGGCGATCTTCCTGGTGAGCGTCCCGCTGGTCGTGATCGTGGTGGGCTCGGCGATCGCCCGGATGATGCCCCAGTTCGAGGTGATGCAGGGCCGCATCGACCGCATCAACGAGATCCTGCGCGAGCAGATCACCGGCATCCGGGTCGTGCGGGCCTTCGTGCGCGAGGACCGCGAGGCGAAGCGCTTCGGTGCCGCCAACGCCGACCTCACCGCCGTGTCGCTGGCGTCGGGGCGAGTCATGGTCATGATCTTCCCGACGGTGCTGATCGTGGTCAACGTCTCGAGCGCGGCCGCGGTGTGGATCGGCGGCAACCGCATCGCGGCCGGATCGATGCAGGTCGGCGCCCTGGTCGCCTTCCTGTCGTACCTGATCCAGGTGCTCATGTCGGTGGTGACCGCGTCGTTCACCGCCACGATGGTCCCGCGCGCCGCAGTGAGCGCCGAGCGCATCGAGGAGGTGCTCGGTTCGGAGACCTCGGTCCGGGCGCCGGCCGACCCCGTCACCGCGCTGCCGGGCCCGGCGTCGGTCGAGTTCCGCAACGTGTCGTTCGGATACCCCGGAGCGGAGCACGCGGTGCTGACCGACGTCTCCTTCACGGCCGCCGCCGGTGAGCTGGTCGCCTTCATCGGGAGCACGGGCTCGGGCAAGACCACGCTGTGCAACCTCGTGCCGCGCCTCTTCGACGTCACCGGAGGGTCGGTGCTCGTCAACGGTGTCGACGTGCGCACCGTCGACCTCGAGGTGCTGTGGAGCCACGTCGGCTACGTGCCCCAGAAGCCGTTCCTCTTCTCCGGGACGGTCGCCTCCAACCTCCGCCACGCCGACCCCGACGCCACCGACGACGACCTGTGGCGTGCGCTGCGGATCGCCCAGGCCGAGGACTTCGTCCGGGACATGCCCGACGGTCTCGAATCGCGGATCGCCCAGGGTGGCAGCAACGTCTCGGGCGGGCAGCGCCAGCGCCTGGCGATCGCCCGGGCCCTCGTGCGGCGGCCGTCGATCTACCTGTTCGACGACTCCTTCTCGGCGCTCGACCTCGCCACCGACGCCCGGCTCCGGGCGGCCCTCGCCCCCGAGGTCGCCGACGCCGTCACCCTCGTGGTGGCCCAGCGCGTCTCGACCATCCTGCGGGCCGACCGCATCGTCGTCCTCGACGACGGCGCCGTGGTGGGGATCGGCACCCACCACGAGCTCATGGAGACCTGCCCCACCTACCTCGAGATCGTCGAGTCGCAGCTGACCCGCGAGGAGGCCGCATGAGACTGCGCCGCCGCCCCGCTGCCGTCGCCCGCGAGGACGAGTTCCTGACCTCCGAGGCCGCCCGCCAGACCGACGTCAGCGGCCGGTGGGGGGCCGCCGGCCTCCCCCTCGCCCGGTCGCGGAACTTCCGGTCCTCCTCGACCCGTCTGGCGGCGCGGCTCCGGCCCGAAGGTGCCGGTCTGGCCCGGGTCGTGGTGCTGGCCCTCGGGAGCGTGACCCTCCTCGTCTCGGGGCCGCGGATCCTCGGGAACGCCACCAACGTCGTGGTCCAGGGGGTGGTGTCGGGCAACGGCATCGACTTCGGTCGCCTGCACCGGGTCCTGCTGATCGCCGCCACCGTCTACGCCGTGGGCGGCCTGCTCGGGCTCCTCCAGGCCCGCACCATCGCCACCGTCGTCCAGCGGGCGATGTCGACGCTGCGCGCCGACGTCGAGGACAAGCTCAACCGACTGCCGCTCAGCTACGTCGACCGGCAACCCCGCGGTGACCTCCTGAGCCGCGTCACCAACGACATCGACAACCTGGCCCAGAGCATGCAGCAGACGCTCAGCCAGATGCTGACGTCGGTGCTGACCCTGATCGGGACCGTCATCATGATGTTCACGATCTCGCCGATGCTGGCGGTCGTCGCGCTGGTGACCCTCCCGCTGTCGTGGGGGTCGATGAAGCTCATCACCACGCGCTCGAAGAAGCAGTTCATCGCGCAGTGGCAGCACACCG
The DNA here is from genome assembly GCA_017853455.1 of Acidimicrobiia bacterium. Taxonomy (GTDB): domain Bacteria; phylum Actinomycetota; class Acidimicrobiia; order IMCC26256; family PALSA-555; genus CAIUKV01. The sequence goes on from JAFMJM010000045.1 coordinate 8,542, forward strand.
GCATGCTCAACGCCCAGGTCGAGGAGGCGTTCACCGGTCACACGCTGGTCAAGGTGTTCGGGCGTCAGGCCGACGTCGAGGCCACCTTCGACGCCAAGAACACCGAGCTCTTCGAGGCCGGGCACGGGGCCCAGTTCGTGTCGGGGATCGTCATGCCGGTGATGGCGTTCTTCGGCAACCTCAACTTCGTGATCATCGCCCTCGTGGGCGGCCTGCGCGTGATCAGCGGGCAGATGAGCATCGGCGACATCCAGGCCTTCATCCAGTACTCGCGTCAGTTCACGATGCCGCTCACCCAGTTGGCGTCGATGGTCAACATGATGCAGTCGGGCATCGCCTCGGCCGAGCGGGTGTTCGAGCTGCTCGACGCTCCCGAGGAGCTCGACCGGCCGGACCTCGTGCCCCCTCCCGACCCGGTCCGCGGGCGGGTGGTGTTCGACCACGTGTCGTTCTCGTACGACCCGGCCACACCCCTGATCGAGGACCTGTCGTTGGTCGCCGAGCCCGGCCGGACCGTCGCCATCGTCGGACCCACCGGGGCGGGCAAGACCACCCTCGTCAACCTGGTGATGCGCTTCTACGACCTCGCCGGCGGGGCGATCGTCCTCGACGGGATCGACATCGCCGACCTCACCCGGCAGGACCTCCGCCGCAACATCGGGATGGTCCTCCAGGACACTTGGCTGTTCGGCGGCACCATCCGTGAGAACATCGCCTACGGCAACCCCGACGCCACGGAGGAGCAGATCCGCGCCGCGGCCAAGGCCACCTACGTCGACCGCTTCGTCTCGACGCTCCCGCTCGGATACGACACCGTGCTGGCCGACGAGGGCAGCGCGGTGAGCGCGGGCGAGAAGCAGTTGCTCACGATCGCCCGGGCGTTCCTGGCCGACCCGGCCATCCTCATCCTCGACGAGGCCACCTCGTCGGTCGACACCCGGACCGAGGTGCTCATCCAGCGGGCGATGGCGGCCCTCCGGTCCAACCGCACCAGCTTCGTGATCGCGCACCGCCTCTCCACCATCCGCGACGCCGACACGATCCTGGTGATGGAGCACGGCTCGATCGTCGAGCAGGGCTCGCACGACGCCCTGCTCGCCCGCGACGGCGCCTACGCCCGCCTCTACAACGCCCAGTTCGCGGGCGCCGCCGTCGACCTGGCCTGATCGTCGCGCGGTAGCATCGTCCGATCCCGAACGACGGTCGACGGAAGCAGGCGGGCAGCGTGACCCAGGAGACCGGTCGTCCCGATCACCACCGTCGGCACTCGGCGGCCCGGATGCGCCGACTCCGTGCGCTCCGGATGCTTCCGCCCCACTGGCGCGGTCGGCTGGCCGAGCGGCGCCTCCGCCGCCCGGGTGCCCCGGGCCCCGCGGCGGAGCACGTGGTCCAGTACCTGGTCAGCGACACGTTGCGGGCCCGCAAGACCGACCCGACGGCCAACGCCATCGGCGTCAAGCAGGCCGACGTCTTCTACCGCGACCAGTACCGGCAGTACTTCAGCACCGTCATGGGTGCGTTCGCCGCGACCGCACCGCAGGCGCTGCTGGCCGCCGGGACCCGGGCCCGGGGCCTGGCGTGGTGGCGCCGTCGCCGCACGGTCGCCGTGCTGGTCGACGGCGGAACGGCCGCACCGCCCATCCTCGTGCTCGACCGTGGAGCCGTCGCCGTCGCGGTGCTGCTCCCCCCGGACGGCGCCGACGAGGAGCGCCTGGTGGCCGGCGATCGGGCGGCGTCGCCGGCCGGGGTGCGGTCGGTCCGGGAGCGTGATCACGACGGGGCGTTGCTCGAGACCGTGCGGGCCGCGGTGGCGACCGGGCGGCTGGCGGTGCTGGCGTTGCACCCCTACGACCCCGACGCCATGGGTCTCCACGTCACGCTCTTCGGCGTGGCCCTGCTCGACGCCGCCGCGCTGGCCGCCGAGCACGCCCTGGCGCCGGGTGACCTGGCCGACCACGAGGCCGCGGCGAACGCCGCGGGCCGACGCCTGGCGTTCCTGGTCGGTGGGACCGAGGAGATCTTCACCCAGTGCTCGCAGAACCTGTTCGTCAAGCACCCGGTGCCCGACCCCGGTCCCACCCCCGACGGGGCCGACCGGGCCGACCCGGGCGCGTCACCGACCTCCCTCGACGACCTGCTCGCGCAGCAGTTCGAGGCGCTGCAGGTGACGGTCGGGTTCGACGGACTCCCGGGCGCGTCGCCCCGCAACGGTGACATCGGTCGGGCGGCCTTCGTCGAGCGGCGTCGGGGTCGGGCCCACCTCCTGATCCCCTACCACCCCGGCAACGCCATCCACGGCCACGCCGCGAAGCTCTGGACCAATCCGTACAGCACGGTGGTCGTGTCCGACGACCACTCGGTGCGACGGCGGGTGACCCTGGCCGGCCGGTCGTGGATCGCCGATCAGGCCGTCGTGGCGCGGCGCTTCCCGACGACGGCCGACGCCGTCGCGCGTCCGGAGGGGCCCGACGGACCGACCGTGCCCGATCCCGTCTACTGGTTCGTCATGCGGATCGACGACGTGGTGTGGGAGCGCGGCACCCTGGCCGCCAACCGCCTCGACCCGGGTCGGGCGGCCTGCACGATCAACGCGGGGGGCCAGGGTCGGCACACCAAGAAGCCGGGCTACTTCGCGGCCGACACGGTCGAGGTCTACGACGTCCACCGCCAGCACGAGCGGGAGCGCGCCGGTCGTCCCGTCGACCCCGCCGGCACCGAGCGCCGGGCGTGGCTCGCCGCGGTCACCGACGACCTGGCGGCCCGGCGCGCCCACCTCGCCCGCATCGGGTCCGAACCCTGATTCGGGCGTCCGGCGCTGGCTAGCGTCGGTCCATGACCTTCACCCCGAAGCCCGATCGCCTGCTCCCCGACCTCACGCCGCGCGAGGAGCTGGTCCTGCTGGCCCGCACGCTCTGGCGCGAGGGCTACAACGACCACCTCGCCGGGCACATCACCTGCAACCTCGGTGACGGGACCCTGCTGTGCAACCCGTGGCTCATCACCTGGGACGAGCTGCGGCCCGAGCAGGTCATCCGCATCGACCTCACCGGTGCCGTGGTCGAGGGTGACTGGCCGGCCCCGCTCGGGATCCCGCTCCACCTCGCCCTGCACGAGGCGCGCCCCGACGTCCAGTGGGCGATGCACAACCACCCGCTCTTCGGCACCGTGATGGCCGACCTGCGGATCGTGCCGCCGCCGATGGACCAGTCGTCGGCGCTCGGGGGTGGCGGTGACCTCGCCCTGGTCGACGAGTACGAGGGCTCCGTCGACGCCATGGACGCCGCCCGGGCCGCGGTCGCCGCCCTCGGCGACGCCGAGATCGCGCTGCTCGCCGGTCACGGGGTGTTCGTGCTCGGCGTGTCGGCCCGGGCGGTCCACCAGCGGGCGGTCGCGCTCGAGCAGCGCTGTCAGCACGCCTGGATGGCGATGGCGGCGGGTGCGCCGCTGGAGTCGCCGTTGCCCCAGTGGTTCCGCGACCAGCGCCGGCACGGCGACGGCAACGGCTTCATCGGCTTCTGGGAGGCGATGGTCCGCGCCGAGCTCCGGGCCGACCCCACCCTGCTCGACCACGACTGACGGAGCCCGCGATGCAGGTGACCCCGCTGACCAACGCACTCGGCGCCGTGGTCGAGGGCGTCGACGTCCGCGACCCCGGCGACGACTTCGCTGCCGTCCACGCCGCGCTCCTCGAGCACGAGGTGATCTTCTTCCCCGGGGTGCACCTCACCGAGGACGAGCACATGGCCCTCGGGAGGCGCTTCGGGACGCCGAGCATCTTCCCGGTCTCCCGCCACCTCGGCGCCACCGAGCCGGTGCTGACCACGATCGTCGACCACCCCGGCCAGGCCAACGCCGCCGACCACTGGCACACCGACGTCACCTGGATCGCCGAGCCGCCCAAGATCGCCCTGCTGACCGCCGTCGACATCCCGGAGCGGGGTGGCGACACGCTCTGGGCCTCGGGCACCGCCGCCTACGAGGCGCTCACGCCGAAGTTCCAGGACTGGCTCGCCGGAATGACCGTCGTGCACAGCGTCGAGGGCTTCCTCATGGGCGTCCGCAAGAAGCTGGGTGACGACGGCGACGACCTGGTCGACGCCCTCCGGCGGGGCTACCCGCCGGTCGAGCACCCGCTCGTGCGGACCCACCCCGAGACCGGGCGGCGGGCCCTCATGTACTCGTCGGAGTTCATGACCCGGGTGGTCGGGGTGTCCGACGACGAGAGCCGGGCGGTGCTCGACTTCGTCGGATCGTGGATCAAGGACGTCCGCTTCCACGTGCGGTGGCACTGGTCGCCCGGAGACCTGGCCATCTGGGACGAGCGCTCCACCGCCCACCGGGCCGCCGGCGACCACTTCCCCCACGCACGGTCGATCCGCCGCCTCGAGATCGACGGCGACCGCCCCTTCTTCGACCCCACCCGCTGACCCACCAGCGTTTGTGCGTTCGTCGTGCC
>JAFMJM010000046.1 GCA_017853455.1 Acidimicrobiia bacterium
CACAGCCCGAGGACGACCCCGGCGATGGTGGCGTGCACCCCCGACTGCTGGAGGCACAGCCACAGGGCCAGGGCGGGCAGCACGTAGGCGATCGGGGAGCCGACCCGGAGGCGCTGCAGGCCGAAGACGATCGCCACCACACCCACTGCCGCCAGGAGCCACCACCCGCGGACTCCTCCCGAGTAGAAGATCGCGATCACCACGATCGCGCCGACGTCGTCGACGATCGCCAGCGTCAGGAGGAACAGCACCAGCCGTCGGGGCACCCGACTCCCGAGCAGTGCGAGCACTCCGGTGGCGAAGGCGATGTCGGTGGCCATCGGCACCGCCCAGCCGCGCAGTCCCGGACCGCTGGCGTTGATGGCCACGTAGATCAGGGCCGGGAGCACCATTCCACCGAGTGCAGCGAGGACCGGCAATGCTGCGGCGCGCGGGTCGCGTAACTCGCCGCACACGAGCTCGCGCTTGATCTCGAGTCCGACGACGAAGAAGAACACCGTCATCAGCCCGTCGGTGACCCAGTGCGCGCGGCTCAGGTCGAGGTCGAGTCCGGCGAACCCGAGGTCGAGGTGGTGGTGCCAGACGGACGCGTACGACGCGCCGGCGACGTTCGCCCACACGAGGGCGGCGACGGTCGCGGCGAGGAGGACGACGGCACTGAGTGCCTCGACGGAGACGAACTCGTCACCGAAAGGAGGGAGAGCCTTGCCAAAGGCGCGTGACGTGAACCCGCGCCTGTGGCCGTCGGTCACGTCGCCAGAACGCGGGGCTCGGGTGCGGCGAACTCGGGCCAGCGCTTGCGCGACTTGATGGCCAGCTTCTTCATGAGCTCGATCGCGCCCGGGTCGTCGTCGCCGGGCCGGACCTCGATCAGGCCGGCGGCGACGAGGCCGTCCATGATCTCGCGCCCGGTGTCGGTGCGGACGATGGTCAGCGTCCAGTCGTTGAACGCGCCGATTCCGCCGGTGGAGATGTCGGCGTGCTCGGCCGCGAAGTCGGGGCACATCTTGCAGCCCTCACGCGTCCACTGGTGGCACTCCTTCAGCGGGATCTCGTGGTAGTCGCCGTTGTGCATCCAGATCTGGAACACGCCCTTGATGTTCATCTTCTTGATGTCGGCGCGCTTCAGGCCGTACTTGGCCTCGAAGAGCTCCTCGAAGATGGCGTCGTCGAACGTCTTGGAGCACAGCAGGCCGATGTTGAGGGCGAGCCGACGGGCGACCTTGCCGGCCTTGCGCTGCTTCATCGCGGCGGGCACCGACGACTGGCACGACATGCCGACGAGGGCGAGACGCTCGGCACCGCTCTCGATCGCCTCGGCGTAGGCGAGCGTGTTGGCCGAGTAGGTGTAGCGGCTGCCGGCCGAGGCGAGGATGTCGTCGCGGGTGCGGGCCACGCCGGGTACGGCCTTCCAGGTGGAGCCGTCACCCTCGAGGTACGACACGAGGGCGGCGTCGATGATGTCGTGCTCGAGCGCGTAGAGGAGGATCGCCGACACGAGGCCACCGTCCTGGCCGGCCTCGTGGACCGTCGGGTCGGCCGCCCGGGCCAGCACGATGTCCTTGTAGATCCCGGCCGGCTCGTCGGGGGTGCGGACCCGGCCGAACATGAACTCGTCGATCTCGGGCTCCCAGGCCCGGAAGCGCGGGCAGGCCCGGGTGCACGAGGTGCAGCCCTTCTGGCCGTGGCTGCACTCGTCGGCGGCGCCGGGCTCGGTCTGGAACGGCTTGTAGACGCCGGCGTCGTCGCGGTAGCCCAGCACGTCGTGCGGGCAGGCGATGACGCAGCCGGCGCAGCCGGTGCACAGGCCGCTGGTGACCACCTCGTCGTGGAGGTGCTTCCACTGGAACTTCTCGGGAGCCATTGGGGCATTCTCGCACGGTCCCGGCCCGGACGGGAATGCGAGACTGTCGACGTGGGCACCGGCGCCTACCGGAGGGAGCCCACCGTGAGCGACCACCCGAACCACCACCCCACCCCGACCGACCCCCCGACGGCCTCCCTGGCCGGATCCGGGACCGACGTCGGCGTCCTGGAGCGCTGCGACCTGCCCGTCGAGGGCATGTCGTGCGCCTCGTGCGCCGCCCGGATCGAGAAGCGCCTGTCGGGCCTCCCCGGCGTGGCCGCGGCCAACGTCAACTTCGGCACCCACCGGGCGACGGTCACCTTCGACCCCCACGCCGCCCACCGCCACGACTTCGTGACGGCCATCACCGACCTCGGGTACGCCGTCCCGGCCGACGCGCCCGGCCACGACCACGGCACCCCGGCCGACGAGTTGGCGGCGGTGGTGCCGAGGCTGGTGGTGGCCGCGGTGCTGACCGTCCCGCTGGTGGCGATCTCGATGGTCCCCGGCCTCGACTTCTCCGGCTGGCAGTGGGTGGCGCTCGCCCTGGCGACCCCGGTCGTCACGTGGTGCGCCTGGCCGTTCCACCGGATGACCCTCAAGGGCCTCCGGCACGGTCAGACCAGCATGGACACCCTGGTCAGCCTCGGCACGGTCTCGGCCTACGTGTGGTCGATCGTCGCCCTCGTGGCGTTCGACGCCGGGTCCGGCGGCATGAGCGGGATGGCGATGGGGGGCGGCTCGGGCGACGGTGGTCACCACGTCTACTTCGAGACGGCCGCCGCCATCATCACGCTGCTCCTCCTCGGGCGCTTCTTCGAGGCGCGGGCGCGCAACCGGTCGGGTGCCGCGCTGCGGGCGCTGCTCGAACTCGGAGCGAAGACCGCCCGGCTCGAGAACGGCGACGAGATCCCCGTGGCGTCGCTGCAGGTCGGCGACCGGTTCGTGGTGCGCCCGGGAGAGAAGGTCGCCACCGACGGCCGGGTCGTCGACGGCGCGTCGGCGGTCGACGTCTCGATGCTCACCGGGGAGCCGGTGCCGGTCGACGTCGGTCCGGGCGACACCGTCTACGGCGCGACCGTCAACGCCTCCGGTCGGCTCGTGGTGGAGGCGACGCTGGTCGGTGCCGACACCGCCCTCGCCCAGATCGCCCGCCTGGTCGAGGAGGCCCAGGGTGCCAAGGCCCCGGTGCAGCGCCTCGCCGACCGGATCGCCGCCGTGTTCGTCCCGGTGGTGCTCGTGGTGGCGGTCGGCACGCTCGCGGTCTGGCTGCTCACCGGCGCCACGGCCGACGCCGCGTTCACCGCCGCGGTGGCGGTGCTGATCATCGCCTGCCCGTGCGCCCTCGGTCTGGCCACGCCCACCGCGATCCTCGTGGGCACCGGTCGGGGCGCGCAGCTCGGCATCGTCATCCGCGGCGGTGACGTGCTCGAGCAGACGCGCACCGTCGACACGATCGTGCTCGACAAGACCGGCACCATCACCACGGGTCGCATGACGCTCGTCGACGTGGTCGCGGCACCGGGGGTCGACCCGACGACGGTGCTGGCGCGCGCGGCGGCGGTCGAGAACGCCTCGGAGCACCCGATCGCCCGCGCCGTGGTCGTCGGGGCCGGCGAGCGGGGTGCAGCGGTCGGTCCGGTCGCGGCGTTCCGCTCCGAGGCCGGGCTCGGGGTCGAGGGCTCCGTCGACGGGATCGTGGTGCGGGTGGGCCGTCCGGCCTGGGTCGGTGACCTCGCCCCGGCGCTGGCCGACGCCGCGGCCGCCGCCGAGGCGCACGGCGCCACCGTGGTCTTCGCCGGCTGGGACGGCGCGGTGCAGGGCGTGCTGGTGGTGGCCGACTCGGTGAAGCCGACCTCGGTGGCCGCGGTGCGGGCGCTCCACGACCTGGGGCTCACCGTGGTCATGGTCACCGGCGATCGCCGGGCGGCCGCCGAGACGGTGGCGGCCGAGGTGGGCATCGACCGGGTGGTGGCCGAGGCCCTGCCGGGCGACAAGGTCGACGTCGTGGCCGCGTTGCAGGCCGACGACCACCGGGTCGCGGTGGTGGGCGACGGCGTGAACGACGCGCCGGCGCTCGCCCGGGCCGACCTCGGAGTCGCCATCGGCACCGGCACCGACGTGGCGATCGAGGCCTCCGACCTCACGCTGGTGTCGGGCGACCTGCGGGCCGCCGCCGACGCCATCGCCCTGTCCCGGCGCACCCTCGCCACCATCAAGGGCAACCTGTTCTGGGCCTTCGCCTACAACGTGGCGGCGATCCCGCTGGCGGCGCTGGGCCTGCTCGACCCGGTCATCGCGGCGGCGGCGATGGGGTTCTCGTCGGTGTTCGTGGTGTCGAACTCGCTGCGGCTGCGGCGGTTCCGCGGGTCGCGCAGCCCACGGAGTTGAGCCCCGGCCCCCGTCGACGCCGACGGTACGCTCGGGCGCCCCAGGAAAGGCGTGCATGACCCGGATCCCCGATCTTCTGCGGCGCGGGCCGTCGACCTCGTTCGAGTTCTTCCCGCCGCGCACCCCCGAGGCCGAAACCGTCCTCGAGGAGACCCTGGTCGCGCTCGCCCCGCTCGCCCCGACGTTCGTGTCGGTCACCTACGGCGCGGGCGGCACGACGCGCGAGCGCACCCACGACCTCGTGGTGCGGATCAACGCGCTGCCCGGGATGACGGCCATGGCGCACCTCACCTGCGTCGGGCACACCCGGGCCGAGCTCGAGGCCATCGTCACCCGCTACCGCGACGAGGGGATCACCAACATCCTGGCCCTCGGCGGCGACCCGCCCGCCGACGCCGACGTCGCCCCCGGCGAGCTCGAGCACGCCATCGAGCTGGTGCGGCTCATCCGCCAGGTCGGCGACGTCGCGATCGGCGTGGCCGCCTTCCCCGAGCCGCACCCCCGCTCACCCGACCTCGCCACCGACCGCCGCTTCACCGCCGAGAAGCTCGCCGAAGCCGACTTCGCGATCACCCAGTTCTTCTTCGAGGCCCACCACTACTTCGACCTGGTGGCGGCGCTCGCCGACCTCGGCGTCGACCGGCCCGTCGTGCCGGGGATCATGCCGGTGCAGAGCCTCGCCGCCATCAAGCGGATGACCGCGATGCAGGGCTCCGAGTTCCCGACCTGGCTCGAGGCGAAGCTCCACGCCGTGGGCGACGACCCCGAGGCGGTGCGCCGCGTCGGCATCGAGGAAGCCACCCGCCTGTGCCGCGAGCTGCTCGACGGTGGGGCTCCGGGCCTGCACTTCTACACCCTCAACCGCTCGCCCGCGACCCGCGAGATCGCCACCAACCTCGGCCTCGCCACGGTCTGACGGCCGCGGCGGCCGGCCCACGGCGCGACGCCGCCCCCGGCCGGAGCCGGGGGCGGGAGCCGTGGTCGATGGCGGAGGAAGTGGGATTTGAACCCACGGTGCCCCTTGCGAGGCACAACGGTTTTCGAGACCGCCCCGTTCGGCCGCTCCGGCATTCCTCCGTCGACCATCCTACGGGATCGGTCCCGCCGGTCTCCGGGTGGGAGCGGGCCGGGCGGCCGGGGCCCACGGCGCGGCCGGGCTCAGCGGCGGTCGGCGAAGAAGTCCTGGAGCAGCGCGGCCGCCTCGGCGGCGCGGACGCCGTCGACCACGGCACACCCGTGGTTGAGCCGGGGGTCGGAACCGAAGTGGTACAGGCTCCCGAGCGCTCCGGCCTTCGGGTCGGCGGCCCCGAACGCCACCACCGGGATCCGGGCCGCGAGGGTGGCCCCGGCGCACATGGGGCACGGCTCGAGGGTGACCACCAGCACGTGGCCGTCGAGCCGCCACGACCCGGTGGCCGCGGCGGCGTCGCGCAGGGCCAGCACCTCGGCGTGGGCGGTCGGGTCGCCGGTCCGCTCGCGTTCGTTGTGCCGACGCGCGATCACGGCGCCGTCGGCGGTCCGCACCACGACCGCGCCGATGGGCACGTCGCCGTGGTCGGTCGCGGCGCGGGCCTCCTCGAGGGCGATGCCCATCCAGGCGTCGAGCGCCGCCGGGTCGAGCGGGGGACGGTCGGCCACCGTGGGACCCCGGTCAGTCGCCGAGCGGCATGTACTCCTGGCCGCCGACGGCGGTGACCCCACCGTCGACCACCAGGACCGCGCCGTGCACGAACGAGGCGTCGTCGGAGAGCAGGAACCGCACGAGTCGGGCGACCTCCTCGGGGCGGCCCAGCCGACCGAGCGGCGCCTTGCGCTCGAACGCCGCGCGCACCTCGGGCTGGCCCTCGACGACCGGGAGGAACATCGGCGTCTCGATGTAGCCGGGACTCACGGCGTTGACCCGGATGCCTTCCACGCCGAGCCGCGGCGCGAGGGAGCGGGTGAGCCCGATCAGGGCGTGCTTCGACGACGTGTAGGCGGGGATGTTGCCGTGGCCGATGAGCCCCTCGATCGACGAGATGCCGACGACCGCCGAGCCGGGGTTGGCGGCCTTGAGCGCCGGCAGCAGCGCCCGCACCAGCACGGCTTCGGCGCGCAGGTTGACTGCCAGCACGGCGTCGAACTCCTCCGCCGACAGCGGATCGGCGAAGCCACCCGCGGGCACGCCGGCCGCGTGCACCAGCCCGCCCACGCCGCCGAGCTCGGCGATCGTGGCGGCCACCGCGGCGTCGATGGCGGCGCCGTCGGTGACGTCGATCCCGCACGAGAACGTGGGCACCCCGAGCGCGGCGCACTGGGCCGCGGTCTCGGCCGCGCCGTCGGCGTTGCGGTCCCAGGCCGCGATCGGGCGTCCGACCTCGGCGAGGGCGCGGCAGGTCTCGCGGCCGATGCCGGAGCCGCCGCCGGTGACGACGACGGGGGTGGAGGGGGAGGACAGCGGTCCGGCCATGGGGTGCTCCTCGGTGGGGCGGGGTGACCGCGGCCGCGGTCGGCGGTGTCCGTACCATAGGCCGATGACGCGCCGTCGCAACCGGGTGACCACCACCGCCGTGCTCGCGGCGTGCCTCCTCGCCGTCGTCCTGACCGCCTGCGGCGGTGGTGGCGGGGGCGACGCCCGCCACGCCGCCATGACGGCGCCCACCGGACGATGGGTGCTCGACCTGGGCGCCAGCGAATCTCCCGACTTCGGGTTCCCGGTGACCGTCGACGCCACCTTCGCCGATGGCCGGGTCAGCGGGATCGGCGGGTGCAACCGCTACAACGCCGACGTCACCACCACCGCCGGGGGTGGGCTCACCGTCGGGGAGATCGCCACCACGAAGATGATGTGCACCCCGGAGAACCAGGGCGTCGAGAGCGACTACCTGCGGCGTCTCGCCGCCGCCGAGTCGTTCTCCGTCGACGCCGGCACGTTGACGATCACCAACACCGAGGGAGCCGACCTCGTCCTCCGTCGCTGAACCGGGTCGCCGGCGGATCGACCCCGGGCACGCCTACCTCGGCGCCTCGGCGGTCCTGCTCGCGCTGCTCGCCGTCCACACCGCCAACCACCTCTGGACCGACCTCGACTTCTGGGTGTGGCTCGGCCCGGTGCGGGCGTTCGCGGCGCGCCCCTTCGACCCGGGACACCCCCTGCTGGCCCTCGACGCGGCCGATCCCTATCAGGGACCGTGGTCGTGGTTCCTGGGCGTGGTCAGCCGCGTCACCGGGGTGTCGCCCTTCATGGTCCTGGCCACGAGCGCCCTCACGAACGCGGTGCTCGTCCTGGCGGGACTGCGGGCGCTGACCCGTCGGGTGACCGACGCTCCGTGGGCGCCGCTGCTCACGCTGGTGTTCTCGCTCGCGGCGTGGGGGTTCGGGCCGTGGCGGGGGAGCGGGTACCTGAACCTGAACTCGCTCGGGACCGCGCTGCCGCTCGGTTCGATGTTCGCGACCGGTCTCGGGCTGTTCGGCCTGGCGTGGTGGTGGGACTGGTGCGCGCGTGGGCGCACACGCGACCTCGCGCTCGCGACCGGGGCGATCGTGGTGGTGCTGCTGACCCACCAGATCACCGGGCTCTGGGTGGTGTTCGTGGCGGTGGGCGTCGTCATCGGCGTCACCCCACGCTGGACCCGCCGCCGCACCGTGGCCGTCCTCGTCGCCGGAGTGGTCGCCGTCGGGCTGCTCGCGGCGTGGCCGTTCTTCGGGTTCTTCGGGATGATCCGTGGCTCGGGTGACTACGACTGGATCAACCCGTGGAGCTACCGGCTGCTCCCGGTGCGCGTGTTCCTCGCGCTCCCCGCGGTGCCCATCCTGGTCGGACGCTGGCGACGGTCGCGGCGCGATCCGCTCGTGGTGGCCGAAGCGCTGCTGGTGGTGATCCTGCTGGCCGGCTGGGTGGGCGACCGGATCGCGATCGGTCGACTCGTCCCGGGGGCGATGCTGGTCGCGCACCTCGCCATGGCCGACTGGTTCGCCCGTCGGTGTGCCCGCGACGCCGACGCGGAACGCGCGGTGACCTGGGCGCGGGTAGGGATGGTGACGATCGTGGTCGTCGGGGTGGTCGGATCGGTCGGCGGTCTGGCCCGGATGGTGCCGCGCCCGCTGATGCCGGCCGCGCTCGAGCGCCGGCTCGGGCGACCGATCGACCGGTGGCGCGGGTTCACCGCCGTGCTACGCACCGACGACGTGGTGGCCGCGACCGACGCCGCGAGCGCGTCGATCGGGGGGCTGGCCGCCCGCACCGTCGGCACCTGGCTCCCCGCGCCCTTCGTCGCCGATGCCGACACGCGGATCGCGGCGCAGCGGGCGATGGTCGACCCCGCCACACCGTCCGTCCGCCGACGGGCCCTGCTCGACCGGTACGGCGTGACCGTGCTCGTCGTGCCCGATCGCGACCGGCACGCCGTCCTCGACGACCTGGTGGCCGACGGGTCGGCCGTCGTCGTGGGCGAGGTCAACGGCCACGTCGTCGCCCGGGTCCGGGCCCGGGCCTGAGAGCGGTCCGGCCGTGGCCGGAACGCGCCGCGCCCCCGTCGGCCGGAGCCGGACGGGGGCGGGGGTCGGGCGGTGGACCGCCGGGGCGGAGGGAGTGGGATTCGAACCCACGGTGAGTTGCCCCACACACGCTTTCCAAGCGTGCCGATTCGGCCGCTCTCGCATCCCTCCCGGGCGCAGGATCGTACCGGTCGGCACCCCGGAACCCGCCGGGGAGCCGGTGCCGGGTGCCGGGTAGGGTGGCCGCAGCGGACCGTGCTAGGCGGGGAGCTCGTGGTGCCCTGTACCCCAGATCCACGTATGGGGGGCTGAATTCCCGTCCGAGGCCCGGAACGCATCACGTACGACCCGTCGAAGGTGTCGAGGGCCGGGTCCTGCGCAACGGTGCCCCGTGAACCGAGTCAGGTCCGGAAGGAAGCAGCTCTCAGCGGACCGCCCCGTGTGCCGCAGGGATGCCTGGTCCGAGCCCGAGGCGGGCACCGGCGTGGTGCGGGAACGGTCGACGGCGGGTGCACGGTCCGCCCCTTCGGGGTGGGCCGCGTGGTGGTGTCCGGCGTCAGCCCAGCATGCGGGGGGTGACGAAGCGCTCGAGGGTCGCCCGGGCCGGTCCGAGGTCGGCCCACGAGCCGTGCACGTCGAGCACCGTCAGCGCCCCGGTCGGGTACTTGGCGGCGAGCAGCTCGAGGGCGTCGGCGTCACCGGTGCCGAACCCCGACACCGCCCCCACCAGGTCGAGCGCGAGCTCGTGGGTGGTCGGGTTGTGCCCGACCACGAGGAGGGTCTCCACGGCGTCCTCCACCCGGCGGATCTCGTCGAGCACCGTGTCGGGGGTCGTCAGGTACAGCTCGTGGAGGACCTCGAGCTCGGTGTCGACGGGCAGGTCGAGGAGGGCCGTCGTCTCGCAGGTCCGCCAGGCCGACGAGCACAGCACGAGGTCGGGGAGGAGGTCTTCGTCGCGGAGGTAGGCCCCCATCCGGACGGCCGCCGCCCGGCCCCGGGGGGCCAGCCGTCGGTCGTGGTCACGGACCTCGTCGGTGACGGTGGATTTCGCGTGGCGGAGGAGCAGCAACCGGCGCATCCGTCCAGCCTGCCACCTACGATCCCCCCGTGGCCTACCAGTCCCTCTACCGCAAGTACCGCCCGCAGCGGTTCGCGGAGCTCGTGGGGCAGGAGCACGTCACCACGGCGCTGCGCAACGCCGTCCGCGACGGCCGGGTCGGGCACGCCTACCTGTTCTCCGGGCCCCGCGGCACCGGCAAGACCACCTCCGCCCGCATCCTGGCCAAGGCGCTCAACTGCCTCGACCTCGGCGCCGACGGCGAGCCGTGCGGGGTGTGCAGCCACTGCGAGGGCGTGGCCGCCGGCACGTTCATGGACCTCTTCGAGCTCGACGCCGCGTCCAACCGCGGCATCGGCGACACCCGGGAGCTGCTCGAGCGTCTGGCCTACCAGAGCGCCACCGGCGGCAAGAAGGTGTACATCCTCGACGAGGTCCACATGCTCACCGACGCGGCGTCGAACGCGCTGCTCAAGAGCCTCGAGGAGCCGCCCGAGCACGTGGTGTTCGTGCTCGCCACGACCAACCCCGAGCAGGTGCTGCCGACGATCCGGTCGCGCACCCAGCACTTCGAGTTCACCCTGCTCTCCACCGACGACCTCGCCGCGCACCTCGCCGACATCTGCGCCCGGGAAGGTGTCGACGCCGACCCCGAGGCCCTGGCGATCGTGGCCCGCGCCGGTGCCGGCTCGGCCCGCGACTCGCTCTCGCTCCTCGACCAGGCGCTCGCGCACAGCACCGGTCGTCTCGACGCCGGCGAGGTGGCCGCCCTGTTCGGGGGCGCTCCCTTCGAGTTGCGGACCCGGGTGCTCCAGGCCGTCGCCGACGGCGAGCCCGCGGCGGCCCTGCTCGAGCTCAACGACCTCCTCGACGCCGGTCACGAGCCGCGCCGCGTCGCCGACGACCTGCTGCACGCCGCGCGCGACGCGTTTCTGCTGACGGCCGGTGCCGGCCGGGTTCCGGTCGACGGTCCCGCCGAGCAGCAGGCCGCGCTGGTCGAGCTCGGCGCGGCGTTCGGCACCGCCGGTCTGGTGCGCGTGCTCGAGACGCTCGGTGAGGCGGTCGTCGACATGCGCGGCATCGACGCCGCCGACCCGCGCCTGGTGCTCGAGATCGCGCTGGTGCGCCTCGCCCGCAAGGAGGCCGGTCCGCCGCTCGTGCTGCTCGCCGAACGGCTCGAACGGCTCGAGCGGGCGGTCGAGAGCGGAGCGGTCCCGGCCGCCCGACCGGGCGTGACGGTCCCCCCGGCCTCGGCCGGGGCGCCGACGGCGCCCGCTCCCGCGGCCGCTGCTGCCCCTGCAGCTCCGGCGGCGGCCCCCCGCTCCGGCCCGAAGCCGACCCTCGGTGCGGTCCGCAAGGCCCAGCAGGCCGCCGCGAGCACCGAGGCCGAGGCGGCACCACCGGCAGCCCCCGAGTCCGCGCCCGCACCGGCCCCCGAACCGGCTCCGGCCCCGGTCGATCCCGCACCGGCCGACGCACCGGAGGCGGCGGCACCCGCCGCCGGGGTGCGGCCGCTCGAGCTCGACGAGGTCGTGATCGCCTGGGCCGAGCTGCTGCCCGACTTCCCGGTGGCGACCCGCGCCGCGGTCCAGCACGCTCAGCCGATCGCGGTGGAGGGCGAGGTCATCACCTTCGGGATCGCCCCGCAGATGCTCACCGCCGCCAAGCCGCGCTTCAAGGCGGTCGCCGACACCATCCGCGAGGCGCTCGCCGCCCGCTTCGGGGTGGTCCCGAGGTTCTCCCTCGTCGCCTCCGACGCCGTCGACCTCGTGGGCGGCGACCCGTTCGCCGAGTTCGAGCCCGGCGGGCCGCGCGCAGACCTGCCCGACGAGGTCGCGCCCGAAGACGTCATGGACGAGCCGGGCGACGCCCCGGCCGGACCGGCGGTATCGTCCCTCGGGCTGTTGACGTCCGAGTTCGGAGCGACCGTCGTCGACGAGCAGCCCCGCGGCCCCCAGGAGCGATCGTGACCAACCAGAAGCAGCTCAACCAGATGATGCGCCAGGTGCAGAAGATGCAGGCCGACATGGCCGCCGCGCAGGAGGCCCTGGCGACCGAGTTGGTCGAGGCGTCGGTCGGCGGCGGCACCGTCAAGGCCGTGGCCACCGGCACCGGGCAGCTGCAGTCGGTGTCGATCTCGCCCGACGTCGTCGACCCCGACGACGTCGAGATGCTCGAGGACCTCGTGGTGGCCGCCGTCACCGAGGCGTTGCGGATGGCCCAGGACCTGGCGCAGCAGCGCATGGGCGGGCTCACCGCCGGCCTCGACGTCGGCGGGCTCGGCGGGCTGCTCGGGTAGTGGCCTCCGTCTACGAGGGGCCGATCCAGACCCTCATCGACGAGCTCGGTCGGCTCCCGGGCGTCGGGCCGAAGTCGGCGCAGCGCATCGCCTTCCACCTGCTGAAGGTCGCGCCCGAGGACGCCAACCGGCTGGCCCGGGCGATCACCGACGCCAAGGCCCGCATCCGGTTCTGCGAGGTGTGCTTCAACTTCTCGTCCGACACGCGGTGCTCGTACTGCCTCGACGAGCGGCGTGACCCCACGTTGCTCTGCGTGGTCGAGGAACCCCGCGACATCGTGGCGGTGGAGCGGACCCACGAGTTCAGCGGTCGGTACCACGTGCTGCAGGGGGCGATCGCCCCGATCGAGGGGATCGGGCCGGAGCAGCTGCGGATCAAGGAACTCGTCACCCGGGTGGGCACCGAGGGCGTGACCGAGGTGATCCTGGCGACCAACCCCAACATCGAGGGCGAGGCGACGGCGATGTACCTGGCCCGCCTGCTCAAGCCCCTCGAGGTACGCGTCACCCGACTGGCGAGCGGACTCCCCGTCGGCGGCGACCTCGAGTACGCCGACGAGGTCACCCTGGGACGCGCCCTCGAAGGCCGCCGCGAGCTCTGAGTCACCCGGCTCGGTCGACCGCTCCAGCTTCGTTGTTTGGACGTTTCGGGGGCCTATGGCCCCACGAAACGTCCAAACAACGAACGGCGCACGGCACCGACGATCTCGGTCGTCGGCGACCGTGACGTGAAACGCAGCACGGTCCAGCCCGCTCCGACGAGATCGTTCTGCCGGGACCGGTCCCGGTCGAAGTCGGTACGGCTCCGGTGGTACTCGAACCCGTCCACCTCGATCGCGACCTGCTCGGCGGGATAGGCGAGGTCGACGAAGTACGTCCGACCGTTCACCCGGACCCGGTGCTGTCGAACCGGCTCGGGGA
>JAFMJM010000333.1 GCA_017853455.1 Acidimicrobiia bacterium
CCGACGTCGCCACGATGCTGGCCGGCATCGACCCGCGCCTCTGGCTCCCCCGCGACGAGGTGCGGGGTCCGGGATCGCGGTTCGACCGGCTGCTCGGCGGCGATCCGGTGACCACGTCGAGCGCGCGGCGCTCCGACCTCGCTGCCGTCGTGTTCACGTCCGGTTCGACCGGTGGCCCGAAGGCTGCGCTCCACACGCAGCGCAGCCTGGCCACCAAGGCCCGCACGATGGTCGCCGTCCACGGGCTGCGCCGACGGGACGTCGTGGCCATGCCCGCACCGTTGGCGCACGTGAGCGGACTGCTCAACGGGGTGCTGGTGCCCGGTGCCGCCCCGTTCACCACGTACCTCATCGAGCGCTGGGACCCGTCGCGGGCCCTCGACACCATCGCCCGGGAGCGGATCTCGTTCATGATCGGGCCGACGACGTTCTTCGTCGGGCTGATGCACGACCCCGCCTTCACCGCCGACAAGGTCGCGTCGCTGCGCCTCGTGTCGAGCGGCGGCGGCGGCGTCAGTGCCGCGTTCGTCGAGGAGGCGACCCGGGTGCTCGGTGCCCGGGTGAAGCGCACCTACGGGTCGACCGAGGCCCCGACCATCGCCACCAGCGGTCCGCGGGACTCCCGCCGGCGGGCCGCCGAGACCGACGGACGGGCGGTCGGTGCCGCCGAACTGCGGATCGTCGACCCCGCGACCGGCCGACCGCTCGCCAACGGCGAGCGCGGCGAGCTGTGGCTCCAGGGGCCCGAGCTGTTCAGCGGCTACGTCGACCCCGAGCAGACCCGTGCTGCGGTCACCCGCGGCTGGTTCCGCACGGGCGACCTGGCGACGCTCGACGCCGACGGCTGGCTGACGATCGTGGGTCGGATCAAGGACGTCATCATCCGGGCCGGCGAGAACATCTCGGCGGCCGAGGTCGAGGCCGTGGTCGAGGCGCATCCGCTGGTCCGACAGGCCGTCGCCGTCGGCGAGCCCGACGACCGCCTCGGGGAGCGGGTGTGCGTCGTCGTCACGACGTCGGGGCCGTTCGACCTCGAGACCTGCCGGGCGTGGTTCGCCGAGCGTGGGGTGGCGCGCTTCAAGACCCCCGAACGGGTCGAGGTCGTCGAGGCCTTCCCGCTGCTCGCGTCGGGCAAGCCCGACCGCAACGCCCTCCGCGCCGCGCTGTAGCGGTTGGGCTCGCGAGTCCGACCCAGTTTCGTTGTTTGGACGTTTCTGGGGGCCAGAGGCCCCCGAAACGTCCAAACAACGAACTTGGAGCCGTCGAGAGAGTCAGATGACGGAGAGGCCGGCCTCGACGCGAGGGCGCAGCAGGGCCGCCAGCCGGTCGCGGTGCCACGCCGCGCTCCCGAAGGTGCGCTGGTCGAGCTGGGCCCGCTTGAGGAAGAAGTGGAGATCGTGCTCCCAGGTGAAGCCGATGCCGCCGTGGATCTGCAGCGCCGAGGCCATGACCCGCTTCGAGGCGTCCGACGACCAGATCTTGGCGGTCGAGGCGGCCACCGAACGCTCGGGGTCTTCCGCGCCGATGCACCAGGCCGCCCAGAAGACGGTCGACCGCATGCCCTCGACGTCGACCAGCATGTCGGCACACCGGTGCTTGAGCGCCTGGAACGAACCGATGGGGCGCCCGAACTGCTCCCGGTCCTTCGCGTACTCCACCGTGAGGTCGAGCACGCGGGCCGCGCCACCCAGCATCTCGGCGGCGGCGTAGACGGCCCCGCGGTCGACCAGCGCCTCGACGGCGTCGGCGCCGCCGATGCGCTCGGCGGGGGTGGCGGCGAAGTCGACCCACGCGATCTGGCGGGTGCGGTCCATGGCGGGCTCGGGGGCCGGTCGGCCCACGGCGTCGAGATCGACCCGGAACAGCGCCGGACCGTCGGGGGCCTCGGCGACCACGACGAGCACCGACGCCTGCGAGGCGGCGACCACCGGGTCGGCCCGACCGTCGAGGACCCAGCCGCCGGCCTCGGTGGCGCGCACGGCGTCGGCCCGGGCGCTCCAGGCCACCGCACCCACGACCTCACCCGAGACGAGGGCTGCCACGTCGTCGGCCCGGCCGGCCCGGTCGAGGGCGTCGAGCGCCAGGACCGTGGGGGCGAAGGGCACCGGGGTGGCGTGCCGACCGATCTCCTCGAGCATGACGGCCATCTCGACCGTGCCGAACCCGAGCCCGCCCCGCTCCTCGGCGAGGGCGACCCCGAGCCAGCCCTGTTCGACCATGGCCGCCCAGATCTCGTCGCTGGTGCCCGTCCCGGCGTCGACGACCAGACGGACGGCGGCCGTGGGAGACACGCCGTCGAGGAGCTCGCGGGCGCCGTCGCGGAGGGCGATCTGGTCTTCTGAGAGGTCGTAATCCATATCGCGGGTGAGGCTACCGCAGGCGGTCGCACCCTCCGACCCTCCGGCCCGACCGCGGGACCGACCCGGCGCGGCGGATAGGCTGCTTCCGAGACGAACGACGACAAGGAGCCCCAGACGTGAGCGAGTCACCGGCCGTCCTGCGCTACGACGGGAACGACTACGAGCTTCCGGTCGTCCGAGGCACCGAGAACGAGGTCGGCGTCGACATCGCCAAGTTGCGGGGCCAGTCGGGGCTCATCACCCTCGACTACGGCTTCATGAACACCGGGTCGTGCAAGTCGGCCATCACGTTCATCGACGGCGACGAGGGCATCCTGCGCTATCGGGGCATTCCGATCGAGCAGATGGTCGAGGGGCACGCCCCGTCGTTCATCGAGACCTCGTACCTGCTCATCTACGGCGAGCTTCCCACCGAGAGCCAGCTCGACGAGTTCCGGTTCGGCGTGCGCAAGCACACCCTCCTCCACGAGGACGCCAAGCGCTTCTTCGACGCCTTCCCGAAGGACGCCCACCCGATGGGGGTGCTGTCGTCGGTGGTGAGCGCGCTGTCGACCT
>JAFMJM010000334.1 GCA_017853455.1 Acidimicrobiia bacterium
GCCCAGACGGGCACACCGACGACTCGAGCGGCTGCTCGTCGACCTGGTCGGGACCCGCCGGCACCTACCAGCTGCGCGACGGCACCACGGGGTCGATCACGGCCACGGTGTCGTGCAAGGACACCAGTCGGGACACCGCCGATACCGTGACCACCATCACCTTCACCGACACCCCGTCCTGAGTCCCGCGATCGGCGGCCAGACCGTCGAGCGATCACCCGGCCCGTTCACCGAGCCTTCCGGCGCCTCTCCCGCTCCCGCCCGGCCTGAGCGCAGGCCAGATCGGTCATCCGCCGGCGGACAGCTCGGCGAGCCGCGCCGAGACCAGCGCTGCAAGCAGGTCGGGGTCGACCTCCCACCCGACCGGTACGACGAACGTCTTGGAATTGACCTTCAATCCGGCGAACGCCGGCGCACAGTCGGCGAGCACCTCGGCGCTGAAGGGATTGCACGTGAGGTGGTGCTTCGCAACCGACAGGCCGAACACGTAACCGGCGTCGGTGCGCAGCATCGGCTGATTCCAGGCGATCACCAACTCGAGGTCGGGGAAGCGCTCACGGATCGCGGCGACGATCGCCCGGGCGGTGACGGCGTGTTCGGGCGCCAGATCGTCGAACCACGCTTCGGGCGACGCCACCCGCTTGGCCGACGGCGAGCCCCGATGGGTCATGACCAGGGCGTTGGCGTGGGCCCGGCTGAACCCGTGTCCCTCCTGGAGGAGCGCCATCTGCTGCGCATAGGTCGCCTCACCGAGTTCGGCCAGGAGATCGAACCAGTGCTGGACGGGTTGTCCGTGCGCACGCTCGATCGCCGGGAAGTACTTCGCCCGGTCACCACCGCTCTCGGCCATGCCGGGAGGATACGGCCACCGACGAGGTGCGCTCCGCGGACCCGGCCACGGTGACGGGCCCCGCGGGACGTGATCCGGTACGGTCTCGCCAATTCCAGGATGGCCGTTCGCCCCCACCGTCGGTGGCCGGGTCCACGAACAGTGAGACGAGAAGCGCCGAGATGAACCGACTGAATCGCTTCATGGTCTTGTCCGCCCTGCTCGCCGCGCTCGTCGTGATGGCCGCCGCGTGCGGCGGCACGACCACATCGAAGTCGGACGGACGCTCCGGGTCGGAGTCCAGTGCGCGTTCCGAACGCAACGCGGCGAGTGCGCCCGATCCGAGCACCTGCTCGAACGAATACGGCTCCGGCGAATACCGGATGTCGATTCGCAACGGCACGCCGTGGAACCTGCGCCTCGAGGCAACGGAGTGGATCTGCTACGACTGGCAGGGGGCCACCGCCACACCGGCCGAGTTCGACGGCGTCGTCCTCGGGCCCGGCCAGACGGTGACGAAGAACGTCCTCGCTTCACCCGGAACGAGCCGCGGCGACCGATCCGCCGGCTGGTTCACGCTCCGAATCTCCGGCGACGACGGCTCGACGGCCGAATTCCGGGTCGGGGACGTCTACTCCAGCGGCAACAGCGAGATCCGACTCGACTCGAGCGGCTGCGACGCCTACGTGAACCGACCGTTCGCCGGCCGGACGATGTTCGCGATCTCCCACTGCTTCACCTCGAAGCATCCGACCCTGTACCTGTCCGACACCCGCAGCATCTTCTGAGGCCCGGATGGACGACGCTCTGTCGCGGCCCGGCCACCGGTCGCTGGGCCCCGACGGACCGGTCGTGGCCCCGATGGCCTACGGATGCGCCCACCTCGCAGAGGCGTCGACGGACGAGGCCCGGGCCCGCATCGAGGCCGCGGTGGAGTCCGGGATCGACCTGATCGACACGGCCGACGTCTACGGCGCCTTCGGCGGCCCCGGGTTCGGTGCCGCGGAGGAACGCCTCGGTGCGGTACTCACCGCCGATCCCGGCCTGCGTGAGCGCATCGTGATCGCGACGAAGGGTGGCGTGCGGGCGTACCGGTCGTACGACACCTCACCCGAGACCCTCCGTCGGGCGATCGACGATTCGCGGCGCCGCCTCGGGATCGAGGTCATCGACCTGTGGCAGGTCCATCGGCCCGACCTCCTCACCCACCCGGCCGCCGTCGCCGAGGTGCTGGCCGAGGCCGTCACCTCGGGAAAGGTCCGCGCCGTCGGGATCTCGCAGCACTCCGTGAGCCAGTACGAAGCGCTGCGCAGCCACCTGGACGCGACGCCGGTGGCGATCGTCACCAACCAGATCGAGCTGCACGCGCTCCAGCCCAACGCCCTCACCGACGGCACGCTCGACCTCGCCGCGCGCGACGACGTCGTCCCCCTCGCCTGGAGCCCCCTGGGCGAGGGCCGCCTCGGCGACGGTGCGGCCGCGCAGAGCCAACGGACGGCTGCGGTGCACGCGGTGATCGACCGGGTCGCCACCGACGCCGGCACGTCGCGTTCGACGGTGGCCCTCGCGTGGGTGATGCGCCACCCCACCCGGCCGATCCCGATCATCGGGACGACCCGGCCCGAACGCATCCGAGCCGCCGCTGCGGCGATCGGCCTGACGCTCACCCGCGACGCCTGGCTCGCGATCACCCGGGCGGCCACCGACTCCTACCCGGACGAGCGCCCGCGCCTCCTGCCCCGCCACCCGGTGCGAAGCGCCGTCCGGCGCCTCTCCCGCTCCCGCCGGACCTGAACGCCGGACCTGAACGCCGGTCGCGGACCGCCGGGTCAGTCGCGGCGGAAGACGTCGAACGACCCCACGACCGCGCGGGATTCCTTGCGCCGACGGCACAGCCGCCACCCGGCGTCGGTCCGTACCCAGTCGTCGTGGTAGTCACCCAGGGTCGCGAAGGTCAGCGTCGACCGCTCACCCGTTCCCAGGTGGAGGTCGTGGACGGCCGCCACGCTCAACGCGGTGCCGGCGTCGAGATCGACGTCGACCACGACGTTGCCGAGGAGGTGCTGCGTCGGTCCGCAG
>JAFMJM010000047.1 GCA_017853455.1 Acidimicrobiia bacterium
GGCATCGACACGTTCATCCTCAGCGGCTACCCGCACGGGCCCGAAGCCGACCGGGTGGGAGCCGCCCTCCTCCACGACCGGGCGGTCTGACCTGTCCGGCACCGCGCTCGTCGTGGCCCTGGGGGCCGCCCTGGCCCTGGCCGCGGCGGTCGTGCTCCAGTCGCGCGGGGTGCGGGCCCTCGGCGACGCCCACCTCGGCCCGGCCGGGCTCGTCCGCCGGCTCGTCCGGGAGCCCGTCTGGCTCGGGGGCATGGCGCTCGCCGGCGGCTCCGGGCTCCTCCACGCCGGGGCCCTCCGGAAGGGCACCCTGGTCGAGGTCGAGGCGATCATGGTCACCTCGCTCCTGTTCGCCCTGGCCTTCGGGTCGTGGCTGACCCACCAGCGGGTCTCCCCCCGCGACTGGATCGCGGCGGCACTGGTGGCCGGCGGCCTCGTGGCGTTCCTGGCGTTCGCCGACCCGCACGGCGACGACTACTCGGTCCCCGGCGTCCGCTGGGTGGTGTTGGCGGTCGTGGTCGCCGGTGCCGTCGGGGGCCTGATCGCCCTCGCCCTCCGGACCGCCCACGCCAACGTGCGGGCGGCGGCGTGGGGCACGGCCGCCGCCGTCCTGCTCGGCACGTCGGCGGTGCTCCTCAAGGTCGTGGCGGTGCGGCTGGAGGACGGGCCCGGGGCGGTCCTGTCGTCACCCTCGCTCTACGCCATGCTCGCCTGCGAGCTCGTCGCGATCTTCTGTCAGCAGTTCGCCTTCCGGTCGGGCGACTTCGCAGCGGCCATCGCTCCGTTCGTGGGTGCCAACCCGCTCGTGGCCGGTGCCATCGGCATCGCGCTCTTCGACGAGCGGTTCCACCGCACACCCACCGACCTCGTCGGAGCCGTGATCGGCCTCGCCCTGATCGCCGTCGGGATCACGTCACTGGCGACGTCACCCCTGGTCGCCGCCGGGAGCGGTGAGGCGGCACCCGGCGGCTGACCCGGCCCGGCCCGAGGGCAGCCAACGGGTCGCACGTCGTCCATCGCGACCTGTCAGAGTGTCGGCCACGACCGACCCGCAACCCGAAGTCCTCGGTGCCGAAGATCGCTACGCCGGGGTTCGCCGCCGCTACCTCGGCGGGCTGTTCATCTCGTCGGTGGGCTCAGGGATGGTCGGCCTCACGAGCAGCTACCTGATCTACCAGCAGACCGGGCGGGTCTCCTACGTCGCGCTCATCATGGTGATGTCCAACCTGCCCCAGCTCTTCCTCGCGCCGGTCGCCACCCGGTTGGCCCAACGCTGGGGCGGTCCGACGATGTACGTCGTGTCGTGGGGGACCTCGTACACGATCATGCTGATCCCGTTCGCCTTGGGACTCGCCGGTCACCTCACCACCGCCACGCTTCTGGCCTGGTACCTCCTGCAGGGCATCGTCAACGGACTCGGGACGCCCACCGCCGGCCTCGTGCGGACCGAGATCGCGCCCCCCGACGGCTCGGCCGAGTTCAACGCCGCGGCGGTCCGGGCGAACGCGTCGGCCGCGATGGTCGGCATCCTGGTCGGTGGCGCCGCCCTCGCCCTCGTCAGCCCGAGCTGGATCTTCTTCGCCGCCGCGCTGAGCGGCTACCCGTTGGTGCTCGCCGTCGCTCCGTTGATCAAGCACGTCGTTCCCGACCGGTCGGCACCGACCGCGCGCCTGTCGCAGGCCTTCGCGGCGCAGCGCTCCAGCCCCGAGATCCGGGCGGCGTTCCGCTTCGGCTTCGTGCTGTTCCTGCTCTCGGGCTACGCGGTGACGATCCCGGCGGTCGCCAGCGCCATCGGCCAGCGGGCGATCATCCAGTCGTCGCTCTCGGCGGCCGGGGTGTTCGGCGGGTTGTTCGTGGTCGTGGGCGTGCGGTTCATCCACCGCCGCACCACGTGGCTCCGCGTCCAGCGGATCTGCCTCGCCGTCATCGCGATCGCCATCGCCTACCTGGGCTGGGTGGCGTTCCGCGACCACCAGCCCCTGTGGTACCTCGCGACGGCCGTCGCCGCGATCATCCCGCTCGGCTTCGCGCTCAACCTCGATTCGGCGGTCCTGAACGCCGCGGTCCAGGTGACGGCGCCGGCGGAGACCCGGACGCCGATCCTCGCCGCCTTCGCCTTGATTCCCCTGCTCGCGCTCCCGTTCGGTGAGATCGTCATCGGCGGCATCGCCGACCTCACCTCGGTGCCGTTCGCACTGATGTTCGTGGGGGTGCTCACCCTCGTCCTCGTGGTGCTCCCCCGCCACGCCGCGGTGCGCGCCGCCTACACGAAGCTCGACGACGAGCACCTCTTCCCCGAGGCCGGGCTCGACGACGCGATCACCATCGGTGGGATCGAGGAAGCCGGCCAGACCATCGCCGATCAGGTCGTCGGGCCGGAGCTCACCAACGCCGACGAACGCGAGCGCTGAGACCGGCGGGCGCGGGCGGGATCCCGGGCGTCAGATCGTCGCCGGCGTCAGCCAGCCGGTGGTGGTGAACTCCGCGCACCGCGAGGTCGAGAAGTCGACCTTCGTGAGGTCGAACTCGTACCACAGGGGGTCTCCGATCGTGTTGTACGAGTAGGTGTGCCCCGTGAGGTTGGCCACCGTCGACCACATCGTGAGCAGCGGCATCAGCTTCCCGCCGCCGACGTCCTCCATCACGGTGCCGGGAACGAGGTCGAAGCCGTGGAGGATGCGGATGGTGTCCATCACCGCGTGCTTCTCGTCGGCGGGGGCGTCGGCGAAGCGAACGTTGGCCAGCAACCGGATGAACCGTGACGCGCTGTTCTCGTCGGCGGGCAGGCCGCGGAATCCCTGACCCTGGCCGGCCGGGGCGAAGGTCGTGCCGCCGATCTGGATCGGCGCGGGGTTCTCCGGCGTGAGGCTGAGGTAGTTCGTGATGTTGGTGAGGTGCCAGTCGAGGTAGGGCGCGTTCGTCGCGATCTGCACCGGGTTGTCGTGGATCCGCATCCCGTCGGGGTGGAACTCGGCCACGATGCACGAGTCGGCGTCGTGGACGATCATGTGCAGCGGGAGCGAGATGGGGACCTCCTTCGGGGTGTAGTCCACGAAGTTGCACGTCTCGAGCGCGGCCCGGGCTTCGGCGGTCGTGGCGCACGTCCCCAGGACGAACGCGAGCCCCTCGAGGGCGCCGATGTCGGAGCCGTCGTTCTTCGGGGCCTGGTAGGTGCAGTGTCCGGGCATGTAGAGCACGTGGCCCGACAGGCCCGCCGTGTTCATGCCGTCACCCAGCCACGCCGGCTGGTCGAACCCGGACATGCCGATCACGCCGTACTTCGCGGTCCACTTCTTGGCGTTGCCGCTCGCGCCGCTCGCGCCCGAGTGGTTCGAGGCCACGACCCCCAGCTGCCAGGGCAGCACGTCGGGGAACTCCATGGTGCGTCCGACGCACACGGTGCCGTCGGCGGCCTTCGGGTGCTTGAAGTTGGTGCACATGGCGGTACCTCGATTCGGTCGATCAGTCGGTCGGTCGGTCGGGAAGAGATCAGGAGCCGTCGCGCGCCATGTTGGCGAACTTGGTGAGGTGGTCGAGGAACGCCAGGCGCGCCACCCCGGTCGGGCCGTTCCGGTGCTTGGCCACGATCACCTCGGCCGTGCCGCGCTGCTCGGAGTCCGGGTTGTAGATCTCGTCGCGGTACAGGAAGATCACGACGTCGGCGTCCTGCTCGAGGCTCCCCGACTCCCGCAGGTCGGCGAGCATCGGCCGCTTGTCGGCGCGGTACTCGAGCTGCCGGTTGAGCTGCGACAGCGCCACCACCGGGCAGTCGAGCTCCCGGGCGAGGATCTTGAGCCCGCGGGAGATCTCTGCCACCTCGACCTGGCGGTTCTCGGAGCGCCGGCTGGTGGTGCTCGGCGTCATGAGCTGGAGGTAGTCGACGACGATCATGCCGAGGTCGCCGAAGCGCGCCTTCGCCCGTCGGGCCTTGGCCCGCATCTCCATGACGGTGCAGTGCGGGTTGTCGTCGATCAGCAGGGGCGCCTCGGCGAGCCGACCCGTGGCGTGCGAGATCCGCAGCCACTCCTGCTCGTTGAGGTCACCGGTCTGGAGCTTGCGGGCGTCGACGCGGGCCTCGGCGGCGAGCAGACGCTTCGTGAGCTCGAGGGTCCCCATCTCCATCGAGAAGAACATGACGGGCCGGCGGGCCGCCATCGCCGCGTTGGCCGCGGCACCGAGCGCGAACGCCGTCTTGCCGGCGGCCGGACGAGCCGCGACCACCACGAGGGTCGAGGGCTGGAAGCCGAGCAGGATGTCGTCGAGCTCGTTGTACCCGGTGGGCACCCCCGTGTGGGTCTCGGTCTTGCCGT
This sequence comes from Acidimicrobiia bacterium, assembly GCA_017853455.1. Taxonomy (GTDB): domain Bacteria; phylum Actinomycetota; class Acidimicrobiia; order IMCC26256; family PALSA-555; genus CAIUKV01. Next base: position 4,308 of record JAFMJM010000047.1, read on the forward strand.
AGAGCGATTCGAGCTGACCGAGCGTGTTCTGGAGCGCGTCGTTGATCGTCGTCAACGAGTCGGAGACGCGCCGTTCGGCGACCTCGAACACCATCGACTCGGCGCGGTCGAGCGTCTCACTCACCTCGGCGGAGTCGTCGTAGCCCATCTCGGCGATGTCGGACGCGACCCCGATGAGCCGGCGGAGCAGGGCCAGCTCGGTGACGATCTTGGCGTAGTGGCCGGCGTTCGCCGACGCCGGGGTCTCGGCCTGGAGTCGGACCAGCACCGCCCGCCCGCCGATCAGATCGAGAAGGTCGGCGCGTCGCAGCTCGTCGGCGACGGTGACCGGGTCGACCGGTTCGCCCACGCCGTAGAGCGACATGATCGCGTCGAAGACGTGCGCGTGCGCCGGCTTGTAGAAGGCGGCGGACTCGACGCGCGCTTCGGTCGCCGCGCTGATCGCGTCGCGCGACAGCAGCATCGCGCCGAGCAGCGACTCCTCGGCCTCGAGGTTGTTCGGCGGGATGCGCCCGCGCTGCTGGCGGCGCACGTCCTCGATCGACTGGACCACTCCGGCTCCCCGTTCCGCCCGCGGCGCGGGCCCGATGGACTGCCCGGCGGGGGTCGGGGCGGCCGGAACCCCGGTCACGCCGGCCCCCGCTCGGCAGCACCTGTGTTGTACGTCCCCGAGCCTGTGGATTGGAAGGGGATGACCCCGGTTTTCACTGGGGATTTCCTGTGGACAACCCCTCTGTGACACGGGAGAACCTGTGCACGACGGCAGCAGTTCTCCACAGGGCGGGGCGACCTGGTCACCCCACCAGCGTCGCAGGTGGGTGTGACACGTTCGGGTCGGCCACGCGAACGGGCGTGCGGTCCGCCGGTGGCCGGAGCCACCGGGAGCCGCACGCCCGGTCGGGTGCTGGGGGTGGTCGGGGTCAGGACCCGGCGACCACCACGGTCAGGGTGGCGGTGACGTCGGGGTGCAGCCGCACCTCGACCTCGGTCTCGCCGACCTCCTTGATGGGCTCGTCGAGCCCGACCTTGCGCCGGTCGACCTCGACCGCCTTCTGGGCCAGGAGGGCCTCGGCGACGTCGGCCGCGGTGACCGAGCCGAACAGCTTGCCGCCGTCACCGGCCCGGGCCGTGATCTCGAGGCGCATGCCGGCGATCGCCGCGGCGTTCGCCTGGGCGGCGTCGCGGTCGCGGACCTCCTTGGCGGCCCGGTTGCGGCGCATCGCCTCGGCCTGCTGGACGACCCCCTTGGTGGCCTTCATGGCCAGGCCGCGGGGAACGAGGAAGTTGCGGGCGTAGCCGTCGGCGACGTCGACGACGTCACCCTTGCGCCCGAGGTTCTCGACGTCGTCACGGAGCACGATCTTCATTCCGCGCCCTCCTCGGTGACCTCGGCCATCGTGATCTCGATGCCCTCGCCGGTGACGATCTCCTCGACCACCTCGGTGGTCGTCGCCTCGGTGCTCTCGTGGCCGCCGTCACGGTCGGGGCCCCGCTCGTTGCGGCGCTTGCTCCGGTGCGTGACCTGACGGACGCTGTAGGGGAGCAGCGCCATCTCGCGGGCGACCCGGATGGCCCGGGCGATCTCCCGCTGCTGCTGGGTGTCGTTGCCGGTGACGCGCCGGGCGCGGATCTTGGCGCGCTCGGACATGAACCGCCGGAGCAGGGCGACGTCCTTGTAGTCGACGTACGAGATCTGCTCGCTGTCGAGGATCGACACTCGCTTCTTCGGCTTGCGCTCGACGCGGTCGTCGCGGCGCCGCGTGCGGGGTCTCGCCATGATCGTGGTCTCCAGTGCTCTCGGTGCGGGCCCGGGGCCCGCCTCGTGGGAAGGGGGACGGCTCGGCCTAGAAGGGCTCTTCGCCGAAGTCGTCGTACGAGGAACCGCCACCCGACGGCGCGGGGGCCGGCGAGGGACGGCTGCCGCCGCCGCCTCCGCCACCGCCGCCGTCACGGCGGTCGTTCTTGTTGACCTGGGCGGTCGCCCACCGCAGGGACGGGCCGATCTCGTCGGCCACGACCTCGACGACGGAGCGCTTCTCGCCGTTGTCGGTCTCCCAGGAGCGCTGCTCGAGGCGGCCGGTGACCACCACGCGCATGCCCTTCGCGATCGACTCGGCCACGTTCTCGGCCATCTCACGCCAGCAGACGATGTTGAAGAAGCTGGTCTGCTCCTCCCACTCGTTGGTCTGGCGGTTCTGCCAGCGGCGCCCGACGGCGACGGAGAACGACGCCTTGGCGGCACCGCCCTGGGTGTAGCGGATCTCGGGGTCGCGGGTCACGTTGCCCACGACGGTCACGGAATTGTCGGCCATCTCGACCTCCTTGGCTGGCCCGGCGGACCGGGATCAGGCGTCCGCCGGGGCGCCGGCGGCCTTCGGCGGTCCGTAGACGGCCTCGGGGATCCGCAGCACCTTGTGGCGGAGCACTTCGTCGGCGAGGGAGAGGTTCCGGTGGAGCTCGTCCATCGCGGCCGGCTCGGCCTTCGCCTGGAAGACCACGTAGTAGCCCTCCCAGCGGTGCTTCAGCCGGTACGCGAAGCGACGCTTGCCCCAGAAGTCGACGTACCCGAGATCGGCGCCCTTGGACTCGATCAGCTTGCGGGAGCGGTCGACCGCGGATCGGATCTCTTCCTCTTCCAGATCCGCGTCGAAGATGACCATGACTTCGTACGGCCGCACGGCCGGTACCTCCTTCGGACCACGGGCGCCAGTGGGCCCGGGGCTCCCCTCGTCCGGGCCGGGGCTCCGGTCCGTCGGGAGAGCAGGGTTGGGATGTGGCCGGGGAGGCTACCAGCCCGCCGGCCGACCCCTCCCGGGGCGCCCGGCGGCACCGTCAGCTCCGTGGTCCGGCCACCGGTCACCACCCGGCGGATCTCCTCCTGACAGAGGCCGGACGGTGACCACTTCGACGCGGTCTGACCCGGATGACCGTACGGAGGGGGTGTGACACGGATCGTCAGGCCGGGCGCCGACCGACCTCCAACCGACCCTGCGGTCCGGCCCCGGGAGCGGTCTCGAGGGCGTAGCGGAAGGCCGCACCCGCCGAATAGAGGGGACAGGTGGCGTCGGTCCCGGCGCACGGCACCATCGACCGCCGCCCCACGGGTCGCCCGACGGCGTCGTAGAAGACGATGTCGAGTCCCGCCGGGACCCCGGCCATGGTGAACGACACGTCGGCGTCGGCGGCGGACCCGAAGACCAAGAGCATCCCGTCGTAGGGGGCGGCGTCGCGGCGGCCCCGCAGGCCCTGGGTGCGCTCGGCGAGGGTGTCGGCCACCACCACCGACCACGACCGGCCCCCGATCCGGACCGTGCCGGCCGTCAGCCCCGTGAAGGGCGCCGCCGCCGGCCCGGCGTCGCGCACCGGACCGGACGTCGGATCGTCGTGCCACCCGCGGGCGACGAGGATCGTGCCCACGACGGCGGCCAGGACCAGCGCCGCCACGATCCCCCAGCGGGGGACCAGACGCCGACCGGTCACGCGGTCACGCCGGTCGGCCGGCCTCGACCCCGTCGACCGCGTCGGCACCGGTGTCGGTGTCGGACGCCGACCGGCCGTAGACGCCGAGCAGCTCGGAGACCCCGTCGGCGGCGTGGTAGGTCTCGTCGCTCGACGGGAAGGTGCCGGCCCGCACGTCGTCGGCGAAGCGCACCAGGGCGTTGCGGGCGTCGGCGCCGAGGTCGGCGTAGCGGCGCACGAACTTCGGGCCACGCCCCTGGCCGACGTCGAGGCCCAGCAGGTCGTGGAACACCAGCACCTGCCCGTCGCAGTGCCGGCCGGCCCCGATCCCGAGGGTCGGCACGTCGATGGAGTCGGTGACCAGGCGGGCGACGGCGTCGGGCACGCACTCGAGCACCACCGCGAAGCAGCCGGCCTCGGCGAGGGCCACGGCGTCGTCGACGATGCGTCGGGCGTCGTCGAGCTCCTTGCCCTGCACCCGGAACCCGCCCAGGGCGTGGACCGACTGCGGGGTCAGACCGAGGTGGCCCATGACCGGGATCTCGGCGTCGAGGATGGCGCGCACGGCGTCGAGGCGCTTGCGGCCGCCCTCGAGCTTGACGGCGCCGGCGCCGGCCCGCACCAGACGGGCCGCGTTGTGGACCGTGTCGGCGGTCGAGACGTGGTAGCTCATCCAGGGCAGGTCCCCCACCACCAGGGCGGCCGGCCGGGTACGGGCGACGGCACCCACGTGGTGGGCCATGTCGTCGATCGTCACCTGGAGGGTGTCCTCGTAGCCGAGGACCACGTTGGCGACCGAGTCGCCGACGAGGATGACGTCGACGCCCGCGGCGTCACACGCCCGGGCCGACGGTGCGTCGTAGGCCGTGACCATCACGACCGGCCGACCGGTCCCCTTGCGGGCGACGATCGCGGGCGCGGTGACCGCGGCGCGGGATGCGCTGCTCTCAGCCATGGTGGTGCCTCCGCCGTCCAGGGCACGAGCGGCTCCCGGCGACGACGCCAGCGTACAGAAACCGAGCGGACGGGTCCACCCCCGAGTCCCCCGGGTCCCGCCGATCGCGACCGGTCAGCCGGCGTGGCGGCGCCCGTGGAGCTCGCGGCGGTGGAGGTGGTTCCAGCCGCAGTCGGGGCAGACCTCGACCACGTAGCGCCAGAACTCCTCGTGGGTCCGGGCCAGCTGGGCCAGCTCGGCGTCGTCGATGCAGCGCCCGTTGGCCTTGCGGAGGGCGTCGCCGTAGACGTACGAGACCAGGACCAGGTCGGGCCCGGAGCAGACCGGGCAGTCGGCGTCGAGGTGGTCGCCGGCGTTGCGGGCCGCCCGCAGGAGCTCGGGCTGGGCGTCGCAGACGTCGAGGCGGGTCAGGCGACCCGTTCGCAGGTCCCGGAGGACGGCCCGCCGGGCCAGGGCGAAGTCGACGTGGCGACGCACGGGCGGAGTGTATGAGGGCCCGACCCGGGTCCGGAACGCGATAGTCCGATATATCGCTCCGATATATCGACGTGTGCTATCGTTCCCACCGCACGACACCCTCCCCCCGTCCGCCGACCGACCCCGTCCCGGAGCCCCGCATGCTCGAGATCGCCGTCCTGGGCCTCCTCAAGGAGCAGCCCCTCCACGGCTACGAGCTCAAGAAGCGCCTCGGCGAGACGCTGGGGTTCCTCTGGGGCGTGTCGTACGGGTCGCTGTACCCGGCGCTGCGCCGGCTCGAGCGCGACGGGTCGATCGAGGTCGTCGACGAGCCGGCCCCGCGCCCCGTCGCCGCCACCGGATCGCTCAAGGGTGACCTCGCCGCCGCCCGCCGGGCCGGAGCCCGGCCGGCCAAGCCGTCCCGCCGGACCCGCAAGGCGTACCGCATCACCCCCGCCGGCGAGCAGCGCTTCGTGGAGCTGCTCCTCGCCGACGACCCCCACGCCGACGAGGAGAAGGCCTTCGCCCTCAAGCTGGCCTTCTGCTCGTACGTGCCCGAGGCGGCCCGGATCGAGCTCCTCGAGCGGCGCCGCGCCGTGCTCGTGACGCGCCTCGAGCGCGCCGGTCGGACCGAGCGCGCCCCGGGCGACCGCTACAGCCGGGCGCTCTTCGAGCACCGCACCCGTTCCACGCAGCGCGACCTCGAGTGGGTCGACGAGCTGATCGCGGCCGAGCGCACGGGCGAGCCCGTGTCCGCGGCCTCCGACGGGCCGGCCGATGCCGGTCCGACCGCGGCACCCGCCGCCGAACCCGTTCCCGAAGTCCAGGAAGGAGCCACCCGATGAGCAAGTCCGTGCGTGTCGCCATCGCCGGCGTCGGCAACTGTGCGAGCAGCCTCGTGCAGGGCGTCGAGTACTACCGGAACGCCGCCCCCGACGAGGCCGTCCCCGGCCTGATGCACGTCGTGCTCGGCGGCTACCACGTCGGTGACGTCGAGTTCGTCGCCGCCTTCGACGTCGACGCCGACAAGGTCGGGCTCGACCTCGGCAAGGCCGTCTTCGCCGGCCCCAACAACACGGTGAAGTTCGCCGACGTCCCCGACCTCGGCGTGACCGTGCAGCGGGCACCGACCTTCGACGGGCTCGGCTACTACTACCGCGAGGTCGTCGAGGAGTCGCCGGCCGAGCCGGTCGACGTCGCCCAGGCCCTGCGCGACTCCGGTGCCGACGTGCTGGTGTCGTACCTGCCGGTCGGGTCCGAGGAGGCGCAGCGCCACTACGCCCAGGCGTGCCTCGACGCCGGCGTGGCGTTCGTCAACGCCATTCCCGTGTTCATCGCGAGCGACCCCGAGTGGGCCGCCAAGTTCGAGGCCGCCAAGGTCCCGATCGTCGGTGACGACATCAAGAGCCAGGTCGGCGCCACGATCGTGCACCGCATCCTGGCCCGTCTGTTCGAGGACCGCGGCATGGCCCTCGACCACACGTACCAGCTGAACTTCGGCGGCAACATGGACTTCAAGAACATGCTGGAGCGCACGCGCCTGCAGTCGAAGAAGATCTCGAAGACCCAGTCGGTGACCAGCCAGATCACCCAGGGCATCGACGCCACCGACGTCCACATCGGCCCGTCCGACCACGTCCCGTGGCTCGACGACCGCAAGTGGGCCTACATCCGCCTCGAGGGCCGCAACTTCGGTGACGTGCCGCTCAACGTCGAGCTCAAGCTCGAGGTGTGGGACTCGCCGAACTCCGCCGGTGTCATCATCGACGCCGTCCGGTGCGCCAAGGTCGCCCTCGACCAGGGCATCGGCGGCCCGCTCCTCGGCCCGTCGGCCTACTTCATGAAGTCGCCGCCGGTGCAGTACCGCGACGAGGAGGCCCGGGTCATGGTGGAGGAGTTCGCCGCCAGCCAGGACTGATCCGCCCCGGCCCCGAGCCGGAACCCGCCCGACCGTCCGGGGCCTCGTCGCGATTCAGCCGACGAGGCCCCGTTCGCGTGCCCACCCGTCGAGGTGGGCGAACGCCTCGTCCTCGGTCATCGGTCCCTCGTCGAGGCGGAGGTCGAGCAGGAACTCGAGGGCGTCGCCCACGACCCGACCGGGCGCGACGCCGAGGTGGTCCATCACCTGTCGGCCGTCGAGCGGCGGGCGGATGGCGTCGAGCTCCTCCTGCTCGCGCAACTCGGCGATGCGCCGCTCGAGGTCGTCCATCCGCCGCGCGAGCGCGGCGGCCCGCTTCGGATTGCGGGTGGTGCAGTCGCAGCGCTGCAGGTGGTTCAGCTCGTCGAGCAGGTCGCCGGCGTCGCGCACGTAGCGGCGCACCGCCTTGTCGGTCCAGCCCATGGCGTAGGTGTGGATCCGCAGGTGGAGGTACACGAGCTGGGTGACGTCGGCCACGACGTCGGTCGGGTAGCGCAGCGCCTTGAGCCGCTCCTCGGTCATGCGGGCGCCGACCACCTCGTGGTGGTGGAACGACACCCCGCCCTTGCCCTTCTCGAACGAGCGGGTGCGGGGCTTGCCGACGTCGTGGAACAGGGCGGCGAGGCGCACCAGCAGCTCGGGGCGGGTGTTTCGCACCACGGCGATGGTGTGGGCGAGCACGTCCTTGTGGGTGTGGATCGGGTCCTGCTCGAGCCGCATGGCGTTGAGCTCCGGCAGGAACTGGTCGGAGAGCGCGGTCTCGCAGAGGAGCCACAGGCCGGCCGTCGGATCGTCGGCGAGGAGGAGCTTCGAGAGCTCGTCGCGGATCCGCTCGGCGCTCACGATCTCCATCCGGTGCCCGAGCGTGCGGATCGCGTCGAGCAGCTCGGGGACGGGCGTCAACCCGAGTTGCGCCACGAACCGCGCCGCGCGCAGCATCCGCAGCGGGTCGTCCTCGAAGGAGATCTCGGCCGAGAGCGGCGTGCGCAGCACCTTCGTCGCGAGGTCGACGGCACCGTCGTGCGGGTCGAGGAACGCCGGCTCGGGGATGGCGAGCGCCATGGCGTTGACGGTGAAGTCGCGCCGCGAGAGGTCGGTGAGGATGTCGTCGGAGTAGCGGACCTCGGGCTTGCGGCTCTCGGGCCGGTAGACCTCCGCCCGGTAGGTGGTGACCTCGAAGGTCCGCCCGGCCTTGACCGCCCCGACCGTGCCGAAGGCCCGGCCCGCCAGCCAGACGGTGTCGGCCCAGTCGCCGAGGATCGCCTCCACCGCGTCCGGCCGGGCCGAGGTCGCGATGTCGATGTCGCGGCCCGTGAGGTCGAGGTCGAGGAAGGCGTCGCGGACCGTGCCGCCGACCAGGTACGCCTCGTGGCCACCGGCGGCGAGACGCTCCCCGAGCTCGCGGACCGGGGAACCGGCCTCGTAGAAGGGCGTCAGACGGGCCGGCACGTGCACGCCGCCATTGTGGCGTGCGGTCGGCCCGGATCGGCGATGGCCGGAGCGGGCCCGTCGGTAGCCTTGACCGGTGCCGCGACCCCGGGCGAGAGCCGCCTCCGCAGTGGTGGTCGTGCTGCTCGCCCTCGGGCTGACCGGTGCCGGCGCCGGCGTGGGGGGAGCGGCCCCGACCGATCCGGCCCCCACCACCGCCCGCCTGGCGCTCGTCGCCCAGGATCCGTGGACCCCGGTCGGCGGCGACCTCACCTTCCGCCTCGCGGTCGCCGACGCGCCGACCGCCACCTCGGTGAGCATCACCGCCCACCAGGGGGTGACCAGCCGCAAGGGCTACGAGACCGCCATGGCCGACGGCAACGCCGGACCGGTCCTGTCGCAGGTGGGCATCCC
>JAFMJM010000335.1 GCA_017853455.1 Acidimicrobiia bacterium
CTCGGGCAGGCCGATGCCGAGCAGGTTGGCGTCCGCGAGGGTCGACCAGAGGTCACGGTCGAACCGGTCGTCGGTGGCCTCCACGGCACCGACCCGCTCGGGATCGACCGACCCGTCGAAGATCTGCGCCGCGAGGTCGCGGACCGCCTCCTGCTCCTCGGTGAGCGAGAAGTTCACCGGGCACCGACCGGCCGGAACGCCGGAACGGAGAGGTCGTCGCCGTCGTCGATCCAGGTGACCTCGACCGGCATCCCGACGGTGACGTCGGCCGGGTCGCAGTCGACGATCTGGGCGACCAGCCGGGTGCCCTCCTCGAGGGCGATCAGGCCGATCGGCATCGGGTAGTCGAACGCCGGGACCTGGGGGTGGTGGACGACCACGAACGAGTACACCTCGCCGCGGCCCGTCGACGTGACGGTGTCCCAGTCGTAGGAGCCACACCGGTCGCACCGGGCCTGGGGCGGATGGCGCAACGTGGTGCACGCGATGCAGCGCTGGATCAGCAGCTCGTGGCGCAGGGCGCCGTCGAAGAAGAACTGCGTGTCGTGGGTGGTGCCGGGTCGCGGCCGCTTCGGGCGCGGCGCCGCGGGTGCCTCGGCGTCGGGCGCGGGTGCCGCCGGTGCCGCGCCCCGACCGGTCCCGGGGCGGAACTTGAGCAGGCTCCACCGTTGCCGCCCGACGAGCTCACGCTCGGTGGTGAGGTAGTCGATGCGCACGGTCACGAAGTGCCCGACCCCGATCCCGGTGGCCTTCTCCGCCGAGACGGAGTCGATCACGCTCTCCGTGGTCACGTGGTCGCCGGGGCGCAGTGGGCGGAAGTACTCCTGCTCGCTGTCGGTGGCCACCACCGACGAGAACCCGTGCGCGTCGAGCAGGTTGAGCAGCTGCGACTGCGCGTCGGTGGCGTCGGGCGCCCGGTCGAGGGTCCGCAATCCCTGCATCGGCCAGACCTGGAGCATCGCCGACGGGGCCACGATCCCACCGAACACCGACGCCGCCGCCGCCTCGGCGTCGACGTACACGGGGTTGGTGTCGCCCATCGCCTCGACCCAGTGACGGATCATGGCCTGGTTCACCGGGTCGGGGGCGACCTGGGCGTCGATCGCCCGACCCTCGAACGCCTTGAGCTCCGCGAGGAACGCCGCCTCGGCGGTGTCGCCCGGTGTGGTGGTGTCGCTCACCCGTCCCCCTCGATCCACTCGTCGATCCACTCGTCGCCGGACGGCCCGGCCGTCGTCACCGGGCCTGGCGGGCCATCCCGAGGCCCGCCGTGGCCACGATCTCACGCAGCACCTCGGTCACGCCACCGCCGAACGAATTGATCTGGGCCGCCCGGCCCGCCCGCTCGACGTCGCCGTGGAGCACCGCACCGGGCGAGCCGTCACGGAGGTACCCGGACGCACCGAGGATGCCCAGCATCAGGCGGTACATCTCGATCTGGGTCTCGACCCCGAACACCTTCGCCGCCGAGGCGTCGGCGGCGGTCAGCGTGCCGTCGTCGACGGCCGCCGCCATGCGCCAGTTGAGGAGCTTCATGGCCTCGCCGCGGGCGTGGATCTCGGCGAGGTCGCGCTGGACCCAGTCGACGTCGGCCATCACCCGGTCGGTGCCGTCGGCGGCCGGCGTGACGCGGCACCACAGCAGCAGCTGGTCGGACAGCTGGAACGTGCGCCCGGCCAGCGCGGCGAGCCCGACCCGCTCGTGGTTGAGCTGGCTCGTGATGAGCCGCCAGCCCTCGTTGACCTCGCCCACCACGTTGTCGCGCGGCACGCGCACCTCGTCGTAGTAGGACGCCTGGGTGACGACGCTGCCGACCGTGACGATCGGACTGCACGAGAAGCCCGGCGCCGACGTCGGGACCATGATGATCGAGATCCCCTTGTGCTTGGGGGCGTCGGGGTCGGTCCGACAGGCCAACCACACGTAGTCGGCCTGGTTGGCCCCGGAGGTGTAGACCTTCGACCCGTTGACCACCCAGTCGTCACCGTCGGCGACCGCGCTGGTGCGCAGCGAGGCGAGGTCGGTGCCGGCCTCGGGCTCGGTGTAGCCGATCGCGAAGTTGAGCTCGCCCGCGAGGATGCCGGGCAGGTAGCGGTCCTTCTGGGCCGGCGTGCCGTGCTCCATCAGGGTCGGCCCGACGGTGTTGACCGTCACGAACGGGAACGGGGCGTCGGCGCGCTGCACCTCGTCGAAGAAGACGAACTGGTCGAGCACCCCGCGGCCCTGCCCGCCGTACTCGGTGGGCCAGCCGATCCCGAGCCACCCGTCGGCACCCATCCGGCGCACGACCTCCCGGAACGCCGGGCTGCCCTCCCCGGCGTCACCCAGCCGGGCCCGGACCTCGGGGGTGAGGAGCCGGGCGAAGTACTCGCGCAGCTCCTTGCTCAGGGCCTTCTGCTCGTCGGTGTAGTCGAGGAACATGGGGACCGTTCTACCCGATCGGCGGTCAGGTCCCGACCATGCGGGTGCCCACCACCCCGGCGGCCTCCAGGTCGGCGAGGGTCCCGGGGTCGACCCCGATCTCGGCCAGGACCTCGGCGTTGTGCTGCCCGAGGGTCGGGGCACCGAAGCGGTGCGGCGCGTCGGCGAACGAGAAGGCCATCGGCCAGGCCGGGTAGCGGCGCACCCCGGTCAGGGGGTGGTCGAGGGGCACGTAGAAGCCCCGGGCGGCGAGTTGGGGGTCGTCGTACATGGCGGCCGGGCGCAGGACCTTGGCCGCCGGGACCCCGTGGCCGACGAGTCGCTCGAGCACCGGGTCGGCGTCGCGGGCGACGAACCAGTCGGCGAGCACGGCGTCGAGGTGGTCGTGGTCGGCCCGACGGGCCTCCACCGACGCGAACTCGTCGGTCGCCCAGAGCGGCCGTCCGAGGGCCTCGAGCAGGGCGACCCAGTCGTCGTCGTC
>JAFMJM010000048.1 GCA_017853455.1 Acidimicrobiia bacterium
CGACGGAGGTGTCCGACGGCCGGTGCCCGGCCTCGGCGACGTCGTGCCCGGGGCTTTCGGGGCTCTCCCGCCCTTCGGGGATCTCGCCCGCGGGATCGGTGCCGGGGTCGTCGGCCGCGCCGGCGGCGGGCGGATGGTCGAGGGCGCCAGTGGTGGCCACGGCGACACCGCCGCAGGCCAGGACCACGGCGACGGCGGTGACGGCGATCCGCAGCACGTACCGGCGCGGGCCGGGCCGGCCCGGTTCGGTGGCGGTCAGGGGTTCGGGCTGGATCTCCACGGCGGGCTCCTCGACGGGTGGTCCCGTCGTGATCGGCCCGCCGGGCCGCTGCCTTGAGCGCGGGCTACAGGAGCAGCTCGGCCATCACCTGGAGCGCCTCGCGCTGCGTGGTGCCCACGATGATCGTGGTCACCCCGGCGTCGTGCCAGGCGCCCAGCCGGTCGGCGATCCGCTCCTTGGGGCCGATCAGGCAGACGTCGTCGACCAGCTCGTCGGGGACGAGTGCCGCGGCCTCCTGCTTCTTGCCCGACAGGTAGAGGTCCTGGATCTCGGCGGCCACGCCCTCGTAGCCGTAGCGGCAGGCGAGGTCGTTGTAGAAGTTCGAGCCTTTGGCGCCCATGCCGCCCACGTAGAGGGCGAGTGACGGCTTGGCGTAGTCGCGGAGCTTCTGGACGTCGTCGCCGACCATCACCGTGACGGTGGGCGCGACGTCGAGGTCGGCGGCCGTCTTGCCCGCCTTGGCGAGTCCGCTCGCGACGGCGTCGCCCCACACCGAATGCGCGCGGGTGGGCGAGTAGAAGATCGGCAGCCAGCCGTCGGCGATCTCGGCGGTGAGCTCGACGTTCTTCGGGCCGATCGACGCGATGTACACGGGCACCGGCTGGCGCGGGTGCACGATGATCTTCAGCGGCTTGCCGAGGCCGGTGGCCCCGGGGCCGGTGTAGGGGATGTCGTAGTGGTCGCCGTGGTGCTCGAGCGGCGCCTCGCGGGCCCAGATGGCCCGCATGATCGACACGTACTCGCGGGTCTTGGCCAGCGGCTTGCCGTACGGATCGCCGTACCAGCCCTCGGAGACCTGCGGGCCCGAGGCGCCGATGCCGAGCAGGAACCGGCCCTGGCTCATGAGGTCGAGGGTGGTGGCGGTCATCGCCGTCATCGACGGGGAGCGGGCCGGCATCTGCGCGATGGCGGTGCCCATGCAGAGGCGCTCGGTGTGCGCCAGCAGCCAGGTGGCGGGGGTGATGGCGTCGGTGCCGTAGGCCTCGGCGACCCAGCCCGAGTGGAACCCGAGCCGGTCGGCCTCCTGGGCGAGGGTGACGGCGTCGGAGAGCCCCGCCCCCCAGTCCTGGTACCCGAAGCTGATGCCGAGTCGCATGGTCCCTCCGTGGTGGCTGCCGGACGCCCCGTGCGTCCGGGGGTCAGTCTGGCAGGCCGGGCCCGGTGAGCTCCCCGGGGAGGGCCGAGAAGCACACGTAGTCGATCCGCTCGCCCAGGCGGTCCTCGTACGAGCGCAGGACCCCCTCGCGGGTGAAGCCACACGCCTCGGCGACGCGTTGCGAGGCGCGGTTGCGGGCGTCGGCCATCAGCTGGACCCGCCGGCAGCCGTGCTCGGCGAAGGCCCAGGCGGTCAGCAGCCGGACGGAGCGGGGGGCGACGCCCCGGCCCCGGAACTCGGGGGCGACCCAGTAGCCGATCTCGGCCGACCGACGGAAGTGGTCGAAGGTGAGGCCGACGACACCGAGGAGGCTGCCGGTGACGGCGTCGGCCGTCACGAGGTGGAGGCCCTTGCCCGCCCGCAGCTCGTGGGCGGCGTTGCGGACGAAGGCCTGGGCGTGGACCTTCGTGTACGGGAACGGGACCCGGGTGAAGCGGATGATCGCCGGGTCCTGGCAGGCCGCGTGGATGGCGTCGACGTCGGAGCGCTCGGGGGCGCGCAGCCGCACGACGGCGTCGGTCAGGTCGGGAACGGGGATCACCGCAGGGGAGCGTGCCATCATCGGAGGCCACGTGCGAACCGGACCGGCCGGTGCGCCCGAGCCCGCCGAGGTGCTCCGTGGACCTGATCCACTCCGTCGTCGCTCCGCCCACCGCCGAACGGGTGCTGATGCTCATGCACGGGTTCGGCTCCGACGAAGTCGACCTCGGGGGCCTGCTGTCGTACCTCGACCCCGACGGGCGGTTCGTCGCGGTCTTCCCGCGGGGTCCGATCGCGCTGGCGGACTCCATGCCCGGCCAGCCCGGGTACTCGTGGTTCTCGTTCGGGCCGGGCACGGCCGACCTCGAGGAGATGGCGGCCTCGCTCGACGCCCTCGACGACCTGCTCGACGGGGTCTGCGCCGAGCACGGGTTCGCCCGGGCCGACGCGATCGTGGGCGGCTTCTCCCAGGGTGGGGGCACGGCGCTGGCCCTGGCGCTGCGCCGCAACGTGCGGCCGCACCCGGCCGGGGTGCTGGCGATGAGCACGGCGCTGCTCGGTGACACCTTCGACATCGACTGGGAGGCGGTCGCCGGGCTCCCGGTGCTCGAGCAGCACGGCACGCTCGACGAGGTCATCTCGTGCGAGCGTGGGCGCGACACCGCCGAGGCGCTGGCTACACGAGGCCTGTCGGTGGTCTACGAGGAGTACCCGATGGGCCACGCCGTGGCGCTCGAGAGCCTGCAGTCGGCGCGCGCCTGGCTCGACCGGGTCCGGGCGGGTGAGCGCCCGTCGGCGCCGATGCCCGAGCCGCCGCCGCCCCCGCTGGTGCCGTCGGTGACGACCGCCGCCTTCGAGGCCGAGGTGCTGCGCAGCGAGTTGCCGGTGATCGTCGACTTCTGGGCGCCGTGGTGCGGGCCGTGCCGACAGGTCGCGCCGGTGGTCGAGCAGATGGCCGCGATGCGGGCGGGCTCGTACAAGTTCTGCAAGGTCAACATCGACGAGGAGCCCCAGCTCGCGCAGGCCTTCGACGTGCAGTCGATCCCGTTGATCGGGCTGTTCCGCGGCGGGCGGCTCGAGCGCCGGGCGCTGGGCGCCAAGAGCCGCCCGCAGCTCGAGGCCGAGCTCGGCATGCTCGTCATCCCCTGACCTCCCCAGGGCTCCCCAGGGCTCCCCAGCGCTCCCCAGCGTTTGTTCGATCGTCCGTGCCTGGGGCACGACGATCGAACAAACGCTGGCCGGGTGGGTGGTCTCAGACGATGCGAATGGTGCCGGCGGGACCGGCGACCGTGCGGCCGACCACCGCGGCGGCGAGGGTGTGATGGGCGCGCAGTCCGGCGACGAGATCGTCGGCGCGCTCGGGGGCGACCGCGAGCAGCAGCCCCCCGGAGGTCTGGGCGTCGGCGAGCAGGTACTGGGCGTCGAGAGGGAGCGCGCCGAAGTCGACCGAGTCGGCGATGAAGGCGTGGTTGCGCTGGGTGCCCCCGGCGACCATCCCGGCCGCGACGAGGTCGCGGACCCCGTCGATCACCGGCACCGCCGCGGCGTCGAGTTCGGCCGCCAACCCCGACCCCGCGCACAGCTCGCGCAGGTGCCCGAGCAGCCCGAAGCCGGTGACGTCGGTGGCGGCGTGGACGGCGTCGCCCAGGGCCACGGCGGCGTCGCGGGCGCCGGCGTTGAGCGTGGTCATGATCGTCACGGCGGTGGCGACGAGCCCGTCGTCGGCGGCGCCGCGCTTGAGAGCGGTGGAGATCACCCCGAGGCCGATCGGCTTGGTCAGCACGAGCACGTCGCCGACGCGGGCACCGGCGTTGGTGAGGACCCGGTCGGGGTGGACGGTCCCGACGACCGCCAGGCCGTACTTGGGCTCGGCGTCGTCGATCGAGTGGCCACCGGCGACGAGGGCGCCGGCGCCGCGCACGACGTCCTGGCCGCCCTCGAGCACGCGGGCGAGCAGGTCGAACGGCAGGCCATCGCGCGGCCACGCCACCAGGTTGAGGGCCAGGAGCGGCGTGCCGCCCATGGCGTAGACGTCCGACAGGGCGTTGGTGGCGGCGATGCGGCCCCAGTCGTAGGGGTCGTCGACGATCGGCGTGAAGAAGTCGGTGGTGACCACGACCGCGAGGTCGTCACGCAGCCGGTAGACGGCGGCGTCGTCGGAGGTGTCGAACCCGACGAGCAGGTCGGGGTCGGTGACCGGCACCGCCTGCACCATCCCGAGGACGGCCCGGAGGTCGGCGGGGGAGAGCTTGCAGGCGCACCCGGCGCCGTGCGAGAACTCGGTGAGTCGGATCACCCGGGGCGGACGGCGTCCTGGAACGCGCTCGCGTTGATGTAGCGAACGACGTCACCGGTGTGTGGGGCGTGGATCGCCGCCCCACCGCCGACGTAGATGCCCACGTGCCCGGGGAACCACAGGATGTCGCCGGGCTGGAGCTGGTCCATCGGGACCCGCGGGAACATGGTGTGCTGGGCCTCGGAGCCGTGGGGCATGCCCACACCGGCCAGGGACCAGGCCTCCATGGTGAGGCCCGAGCAGTCGTAGCAGTCGGGGCCGATGCCGGCGTAGCAGTAGGGCTTGCCGAGCTGGGCCTGGACGAAGGCCACGACGGCGCCCGCCCGCCCGCTCGCCGGCGGGATCCGGCTGGGGTCGAACGATCCGGCGCCGCCCGAGTTGTTGGGGACGTTGCGGGGGAGTTCGGCGGCCCGACGCCGGGCGGCCTCCTCCTCGACCAGCCGGGCGATCTCGCCGGTCACGCCGGCCTTGAGGTTCTTGAGCGCGGCGTCCTGCTGCTCGAAGTCGGCCTGCTGGGCGGCGAGGACGTCCTGCTCCTTCTGCAGGGCGGCGCGCTCGCGTTCGGCCTGCTCCTGGCGGGCGGCCAGGTCCTCCTTGGCGGTGGCGAGCTGGGCGAGGATCTGCGAGTCGCGCTGCTCCGTCGCCTGGGCGTACTGGTCGCGCGACGCCTGCTTGCGGATGTCGGTGTCGAACTGTCCGATGCCGGTGCTGCCCGACGCCCGGTACACCGCAGCGGCGCGCTGCTTGACGAGGTCGCGCGTGGCGGCCACCTTGGCCTGGGCCATGACGATGCCGAGCTGGGCGTCGGCGACGTCCTGCTTGGCGGCGTCGATCCGGGACTCGGTCTCCTTGGACAGCTCGTAGAGGTCGGAGAGCTGGTGGCTCAGATCGCTGATCTTGCCCTCGAGCTCCTGGGCCTGGGCGCGCAGGTCGTCGACGGGAGCGGCCGGTGCCGGCCCGGCGGAGATCGCCGTCACGACCCCCGTGAGGACGAACACGAGCGCGGCCAGCGGTGCGGTCAGGCGCACGAGGCGGTGGCGGGGCGAGGGCGTCGGGTTCACGGGTGTCTGTGTCATGGTGGGGTGGGCCGGGGGAGCACCGGAAGGTCCCGGGTACCACGATGCCCGCGCTCTCCGCACGGGCGTGGCCAAACCCTAGCCGTGCCCGTGCGGGCCCGTCCGGTCGGGCCCCGGTGGCCCGGGCCCGCGCTCCGGAACCCGGTTCGGCCCGCCCCGGGGCGGGAACGGCCGGGGACGCCGCTAGCGCAGGGCGGGGAAGCCGGCCGTGGGGGCCGGGTCGCCGGGGCGGGACACCTCGGGTGCGGTCCAGGCCATCGCCTTGGCGATCTCGCGGGCGACCTGCTGCCACTCGGTCGGGTTCCAGCCCTCGGCGCAGGCCGCCACGGTGGCGTTCTGGCGCAGGTGGACGAACGCCGGGAGCGAGGTCAGGCCGAGGGCCTCGACGAAGGTCCGGTCGGGGTCGACGAACACCATCTGCTCCGACACGCGGTGGTCGAGGATCCGGCGGGCGATGGCCGGGGTGGAGGGTACGACGAAGGCCACCCGGGAGTCGGAGTCGCCGAACACGGAGAAGATGCGCCGGGCGACCGGGATCCAGGCGGCACCCGCGGGATCGTCGGGCAGGACGACCAGCACCAGGTGGAACATGGTGGTCCAGTCGTCGAGGGTGTGCGTGACCCCGGTGATCGTGGTCAGCGACAGGTTCGGGTCGGGGTTCTTCGCCATAGTCCGGCCTTGACGCTAGCGCGCCGCGGTGGGGTCGGGCCGCACCGGACGACCCTCCCCCGGGGATCAGGCCCAGACGTCGGGCGGGGCGTCGACCCCGATGGCCCGCAGCATCGTCCCGGGCATGGCGTCGGACCCGGCGGCGAGGAGCGCCGCCCGCTCGACGTTGATGGCGTCGCGCTGCTCGCGCTCACCCCAGGCGTCCCAGGGTCCGGGCGCGATCCGGGCCGGGTCGCCGGCGGCGGCCACGCAGGCCCGCAGGTAGCCCTGCAGGTCGGCGATCTCGGCGGCGCCGCCGACCGGGCCGTGTCCGGGGACGATCGTGTCGGCGAGCTCGACGAGCACGTCGAGGGTGTCGGCCCAGGCCGCCGGGTCGCCCTGGAAGGCGAGGGGCGTGACCCCGAAGAAGCACAGGTCGCCCGAGAAGCACACGTCGGCGTCGTCGACGAGCACCATCAGGTCGCCGTCGGTGTGCCCGGACGCGGTGAGGAGCTCGACGCGCGGGGTGAGCATCGCCGCGCCCTCGACCTCGTGGGTGACGGCCCGGGTGCCGGTCGCCTCGAGGTCGACGAACTCGTCGTGGAAGGCGGGCATGAACGCCTGGTACGCGGCCGTCGGCATCGGCTGGTCGAGGGCCCAGCTGGTGGCGGGGGTGGCGTAGACGCCCGCGGCGGGAAAGGCGCGGGTTCCCCCGACGTGGTCGATGTGGGCGTGGGTCAGCACCACCCGCCGCACCGGCAGGCCGAGGTCGTGGACCGCCGCGGCGAACGGCTCCCACTGGCTGCGCACCATGAGCGTGTCGACGACGGTCAGGCCGTCGTCGTCGACGACCACCCCGGCGTTGGCCACGCCGGTGGCGCCGCTGGGCTGGATCCAGACGAACACGCCGTCGGCGAGCTCGTGGAGGGTCTCGGCGGGCAGGTTCTCGGCCATGGCCGGACGCTAGCGTCGGGGCCATGTCGGAACGCACCAAGAACCTGCCCCGCCGGACCTGCCACGCCACGCCCGGCTCCAACGAGAAGATGCTCGGCAAGGCCCCCGGCCTCGGCGCCGACCAGGTCTTCCTCGACCTCGAGGACTCGGTCGCCCCGCTCGAGAAGGAGGCCGCCCGCGAGAAGGTGGTCCGGGCGATCAACGACCAGGACTGGGGCGACACCGTCCTGTGCGTCCGGGTCAACGCCTGGGACACCGAGTGGACGTACCGCGACGTCACCTACGTCGTCGAGAACGCCAGCGAGCGCCTCGACGAGATCATGCTCCCCAAGGTGCAGTCGGCCGCCGAGGTGGTGGCCCTCGACCTGCTCCTCACCCAGATCGAGAAGGCGACCGGTCGCACCAGCCGCATCGGCATCGAGGCCCAGATCGAGACCGCCCGGGGTCTGATCAACGTCGAGGAGATCTGCGCCGCCTCCGACCGCCTCGAGACCATCATCTTCGGCCCGGCCGACTTCGCGGCCTCCACCGAGATGCCGGTGCTCACCGGTGGCGTCCAGATCCCCGAGTACCCCGGTGACCACTTCCACTACGTGTTCTCGAAGATCCTCATGGCGGGCCGGGCCAACGGTCTCCAGGTGATCGACGGGCCCTACCTCAAGATCCGGGACCTCGACGGCCTGCGTGACTACGCCATGCGCTCCCGCATCCTCGGCTACGACGGCAAGTGGTCGCTGCACCCCGACCAGATCGGGGTCATCAACGAGGTCTACACGCCCACCCAGGAGCAGTTCGACCACGCGTTCGATCTGCTCGAGGCCTACCGGGTCGCCACCACCGAGGGTGACCGCCGGGGCGCGGTGATGTTCGGCGACGAGATGATCGACGAGGCCAGCCGCAAGATGGCCATCAAGTTCGTCTCGCGCGGCGAGCGCGCCGGGATGAAGCGCAGCGCGGGCGAGTAGCGCCGGATCGTGCGTCTCGCCACGGTCCGCACGCCGGACGGCACGCGTGCCGCCCGGGTCGAGGGTGACCACCTGGTCGAGCTCATGGCGCCCGACGTCCGGGCCGTGCTCGAGGCCGGGCCCGACGCCGCAGCGGCGGTCGCGCCCACCGGCGTGGTCCACGACGTCGCGACGGCCGACCTGGCACCGGTGGTGCCCCGGCCCGACAAGGTGCTGTGCCTCGGCCTCAACTACCGCGAGCACATCGTCGAGATGGGTCGCGAGCTCCCCGAGTACCCGACGATCTTCGCCAAGGTCGCCGCGGCCCTGATCGGGGCCCGCGACGACGTGTGGATGCCACCCGAGTCGGTCGAGGTCGACTGGGAGGCCGAGCTCGGGCTGGTGATCGGTCGGCCCGTCCGGCGGGCGTCCGCCGCCGAGGCCCGGGCCGCCATCGCCGGCTACACGGTCGTCAACGACGTCAGCATGCGCGACTGGCAGATGCGCACCGCACAGTGGGTGGCGGGCAAGACCTGGGAGCACGCCACGCCGGTCGGCCCGTGGCTGGTCACCCCCGACGAGGTCGACGACGCCCGCGACCTGCGGATCACCTGCGACGTCGACGGGGTCCGGATGCAGGACGCCCGCACCGCCGACATGCTGGTCACACCGGTCGAGGTCGTGCAGTACCTCTCGACCGTGTGCACCCTGGTGCCCGGCGACGTGATCCTCACCGGCTCGCCCGCCGGGGCCGGGTTCGGCCGGGTCCCCCCGGTGTACCTCGCTCCCGGGCAGACCGTGCGCACGGCGATCGAGGGGATCGGCGAGTAGGTCAACCGCTGCGTGGTCGACCCCACCACCTGACCCCACCACCGGAATCCGCCGCCCGACCCGCCGCCCGACCCGTCCGCAGCGGTCGAGTGGCACGCGTTCGGCGCCGCTCAAGGTCGGGGGGCGCACGGTCGATGAACCGGGGACGCGACCGAGAGGTGCTCCGTGCGCATCCCCCCCGTCACCATCCGCCTCACGACCGTCGTCGCCCTCGTCGTCGCAGCCGCCGGGATGTCCGCACTCCCGGTGGCCGCGGCGCCGACGGTGCCGGCCCCGACGAAGCTGGTCGTGAACCCCGGCAACGGCGCGGTGTCGGTGCGGTTCACCCAGCCGACCGCCTCGACGGCGGGCATCACCAACTACCAGGCGTCGTTCTCCCGCGACGGCGGCGCGTCGTGGTCGGCGTGGCGCGCGGCGCGTCCGGTCGACGCCGTGAGTCCTGTGGCGTTCGGTGGCCTGGCCAACGGCGTGGCCTGGCGGGTCCGCCTGCGCGCCGTCACCCCGACCGGGGTCGGCGCGGCCTCGACCGCCAGCGCGTCGTTCCGGCCCGTCGCCCCGCCGACCACCACCACCCGCCCGTCGGCGCCGACCACGACCACCACCCGGCCCGCCCCGACGACGACCACGACGCCGGTGGTGGTTCCGGCGCCCGGCGGCACGGAGATCGTCGTGTCGCCGACCGGGAGCGACGCCGCCGTGGGTACGCGGGCCGCACCGCTGCGCACGCTCGCCGCCGCCTGGGCGAAGGTGCCGTCCGGCGCCCCGCTCGCGGCGCCCGTGACCATCACCCTCCTGGCCGGCACCTACGCGGCGTCGACCATGCCCAACTACTGGGAGCACCGGATCGGCACCGCCGCCGCGCCCATCACGATCCGCGCCGACGGGCCCGGACGCCCGGTCACGCTGCGGGGCGACCTCAACGTGTTCGACGTGCACCACCTCACCGTCACCGGAGTGCGGATCGCGCCCGGTGGCGATGCCTTCCACTGCGAGCAGTGCACGCACGTGACCCTCGACGACGTCGAGCTCGACGGCACGGGCGGGGCGTGGGACCTCCTCAAGGTCAACCAGTCGTCCGACGTCACCGTGCGCAACAGCTTCGTCCACGGGGCGGGCGACAACGCGGTCGACTTCGTGGCCGTGGCGCACATCGTCCTCGCCGACAACGTCATCGCGGATGCGGGCGACTGGTGCGCCTACGCCAAGGGTGGGTCGACCGACGTGCTCGTGACCGGCAACGAGATCTCCGGGTGCGGCACCGGAGGGTTCACCGCCGGGCAGGGGACCGGGCTCGAGTGGATGGTCGCACCGTGGCTGACCTACGAGGCCACCGACGTCGTGGTGCGCGACAACCACGTCCACGACGTCGAGGGTGCGGCCTTCGGGGTCAACGGGGGGAGCAACGTCGTGATCGAGCGCAACCGGGCCGAGCGGGTGGGTCGGCGGAGCCACCTGATCGAGGTCACCTTCGGGGGCCGGAGCTGCGACGGGGACGCCGTCCGGTGCCGGGCGCTGCTCGCCCAGGGCGCGTGGGGGACGGCGACCGTGGGGAGTGACACGTACGCCCACATCCCCGACCGTGACGTGGTCATCCGCGACAACGTGATCGTCAATCCGGTGGGCTACCGCTCGCAGTGGCAGCACTTCGAGATCTCGACCCCCCGCACCAACACCGGGCCGCAGGTCGGGCCGTCGCCGGCCCGGACCGACACCGGGCTGGTCATCACCGGCAACGTCATCGTGAACGGTGACGCCTCGATGCCCCTCGGGATCGACGACTCCGTCGTCTGCACCCCGACGAACCCCACGTGCACCGTCGCGCAGATCTGGCGCGACAACGACATCAACGGCCGCTGACGGCGCCGGTCGGGCCGGAGGCCGACCCCCCGGGACGGATCAGGCGTCGGCGGCGCGCTTCAGGGCGTCCTCGGCGAGCCGCCGGGCGATCACCCGCAGGCACAGCGTCTCGTCGGCACCCTCGAAGATCGACAGCACCCGGGCGTCGACGAAGTACCGCGACACCGCGTACTCCTCGGCGTAGCCCATACCGCCGTGGAGCTGCATCGCCTCGCGGGTGACCCACTCCGCGACCCGGCAGACGTAGGCCTTGACCATCGAGGCCTCGAGGGCGCCCTCGCCCCGGCCCATGAGGTCGGCGACGTGGTACCCGAACTGGCGACCGGCCTGGATGAGGAAGGCCATGCGGGCGAGCTTGGTGCGGTTGAGCTGGTAGTCGAACACGGGCTTGCCGAACACGACCCGGTCCTGGGCGTAGGCGAGACCGGCCTCGAAGGCCGCCTGCATGAGGCCGACGGCGCGGGCCGCGGTCTGGAGGCGGCCGTTCTCGAAGCCCTCCATCTGGAGGTAGAAGCCCTTGCCGAGGCCACCGTCTTCACCGATGAGGTTCTCGGCGGGCACGAACCAGTCGGCGAACGCCACCTCGTAGGAGTGCATGCCCCGGTAGCCGAGGGTGTCGATGGCCCGGCCCTCCATGGTGCCGCCGCCCTCCTGGGTGAAGGCGAACGAATGGCCCGGGGCGGGCTCCTTGTCGACGACGAAGACCGACAGCCCGCGGTGACCGGCGGTGCGGTCGGGGTCGGTGCGGGCCAGGAGCATGACGACGTTCGCCCGCCCGGCGAACGTGCACCACGTCTTGACGCCGTTGATCAGGTAGCCACCCTCGACCGGCGTCGCGGCGACCTTCACGCCGGCGACGTCGGAGCCGTAGTCGGGCTCGGTGGCCATGATCCCGGCCATCAGCTCGCCGGTCGCGATGCGCGGCAGCCACCGCTGCTTCTGCTCCTCGGTGCCGCCCTTGACGATGGCACGGGTGATGATCTCGGGGCGCGTGATGAGCGAGCCACCCATGCCGAGCGAGCCCCAGGAGAGCTCCTCGGTGGCGACGACCATGCCGAGGTAGTCGTTCTCGTCGCCGCCGGCGAACCCGCCGTACTCCTCGGGGACCGACAGGCCGAAGCCGCCGATCTCGGCGAGCCCGGCGATGACGTCCTCGGGGATGTCGAGGTTCTGACGGTGGACGTGCTCGGCGACCGGCCGGATCTTGTCCTCGGCGAAGCGCCGGAACGTCTCGCGCACCAGGTCGAAGTCGGCCGACAGGTGGGACGGGCCGGTGCCGTCGCGCTCGATGCGGTCGGCGATGGCGTCGAGGAACTCGGGGGAGCGGTGCGCGGCGACGAAGGGCATGGCCGCGTCGAGGCAGCCGGGGGTGGTGCCCCACTCGGCCTCGCGGGTGGCGACCCGGGAGTTGACGTCGAAGATCGCGTCGGCGATGTAGCCGGTGGCGAGGAGCGCCTCGTAGTCGCCGCGGGAGCCGTAGTCGAGCATCACCCGGCAGCCGGCCACGGCGCTGGCGGCGTGGGCCAGGTCGTAGGCCAGCACCTGGTGACGGTCGAGCAGGGCCACCGAGACGCGGCCGCCGTCGTCGGACAGGCGGGCGAGGTGGTCGCAGGCGGCCTCGACGACCCCGGCGGTGAGGTCGACGGCCGCCCGGGCGGCGGTGAGATCGGGCGCAACGGTCATGCGGGGAGGTTACCGACGGGTACGGGCCCCTCGCGCAGCCGGGGTCCGGGTGGTCAACGGGCGACCGTGGTGGTGGTGGCGGGGGCCGTGGTCGCGGGCGTGGTGGACGGCACGGTCGGGGCCGCCGTGGCCGGGACGGTGGTCGGGGTGGTGGCCGGGACCGTGGAGGTCGACCCGGTGGTCGTGGCGGTCGTCGCGCCTCCGGAGCCCGGGTAGGCGTTGGACCCCTTCGTCTCGACGACGACCTGCTTGCTGTTGGGCACCGACTGGGCCTCGAGCCGGCACTGGGCGTCCAGCACGGCGAAGAGGGCGTCGCCGACGAAGTCGGCCCCGTCGGGGGTGAAGTGGATGCCGTCGCCCGTCCGGACCTGGACCTTGCGGCCGCCGACCTCGGCGTTGGCCGTGTAGGTGCCGTCGGCGTCGTCGAGCAGCGTGCGTCCGTCGACGAAGACGGCGTTCGGGGTGCGGCCCACGACGTCGGCGATCACGTCGGCGACGGCGTGCGAGCCGGCGTCCTGGGTGGCGTCCTTCAGGATGGGCGGGCCGAACCACACGAGGGTGCGGTCGGGTCGGGCGACGCGGTCGACGACCGACTGCACGAGGGCGGTGTACTGCCGCCGCCAGGCGTCGGTGACGGTGACCGGGGTCGAGCCGG
>JAFMJM010000049.1 GCA_017853455.1 Acidimicrobiia bacterium
ATCCTCCAGATCTTCGAGATCGAGGCGCCGATCATCGTCCCGATCCAGGGCTGGGCCATCGGCGGCTCGTTCCAGCGGGCGCTGCTCTGCGACATCCGCATCGCCGCCGAGGGGGCCCGGTTCATGCTCCCCGAGGTCGGCCACGGGGTGATCCCCGACACCGGCGGCATGGGGCGACTGTTCCAGATGTGTGGCCACGGGGTGGTCTCCGACCTGGTGCTCACCGGACGACCGATGAGCGCCGAGGAGGCGCTGAGCCACGGGATCGTGTCGCGGATCGTGCCCGCCGAGGAGCTCGACGCCGTGGCCCGCGAGATGGCCGAGAAGATCGCCGCTTCGCCGGCCGTCACGGTGAAGCTGGCCCGCCGGGTGATCCGTCACCTCTCCGAGGCCGAGGTGCGCTCGTCGATGGAGGACGAGTTGATCTACCAGACCTTCATCAACAAGTCGGACGACTTCGCGGAGTTCCGCTCGGCTCGGGCCGAGGACCGCGCACCGCGCTACACGGGGAGCTGACATGGCCGAGATCATCGGACTGCCCGAGCCGCCGCCGATCGGGGCCAGCGCCCTGCCGGCCGGCACCTTCGACGGCGAGGCGGTGTTCGTCACCGGCGCCGGCACCGGCCTCGGCAAGGCCATCGCGGGCGAGTTCGCCCGCCTCGGGGCGGCGATCGTCATCGCCAGCCGCAAGCCCGAGCACCTCGAGGCCGGCCAGGCCGCGATCGAGGAGATCGGCGGGCGGGTGCTGACCGTGTCGTGCGACATCCGCGAGCCCGACCAGATCGCGGCCGCCTTCGACGCCGCCACCGACGCCTTCGGCCTGCCGTCGGTGCTGATCAACAACGCGGCCGCCAACTTCCCGGTCCCGGCCGAGGACATGAGCACCAACGCCTGGCGCACCGTCGTCGACATCACCCTCAACGGCACGTTCTTCTGCGCCCGCGAGTTCGGGCGGCGGCACCTGCTCGCCGGCACGCCGGGCTCGATCGTCAACGTCGGTGCGTCGTACGCCTGGACCGGTGGCCCGGGCTTCGCCCACTCGGCCGCGGCGAAGGCGGGCGTCAAGAACATGACCGAGACCCTGGCGGTCGAGTGGGGGCCCTACGGGATCCAGGTCAACGGCCTCGTTCCCGGCCTGTTCCCCCACGAGGACATGACCGCCGACATCAAGGGCAACCTGTCGCGCACCAACGAGAAGGACGTCGTGCAGCCCGCCATGCGGGTCGGGCGTCTGCGCGAGCTCGGGTGGGCGGCGACGTTCCTGGCCAGCCCGTACGCCCGGTTCGTGTCGGGGCACACGCTGGTCGTCGACGGCGCCAACTGGCAGCGCCGCGCGCTGACCAACCCGCCGGTGGTGACCGTGCGCGACCAGATGGGCAAGGGCCCCTTCGAGGGCTGACGACGATGGCGACGCGCGTCCTCGAGGTGTTCGCCGACGTCATGTGCCCGTTCGCGCACATCGGCCTGGCCCGGGTCGCGGCGCGCCGCGACGAGCTCGGGGCCGACGTCGTGCTGGCGGTGAAGGCCTGGCCGCTCGAGCTGATCAACGGGCGGGCCCTCGACCCCGACTTCGTGGCCGAGGAGATCGACGTGCTTCGAGCCGGGGTGGCTCCCGACCTGTTCGTCGGCTTCGACGCGGCCGCATTCCCGACCACCACGCTCCCGGCCCTCGACCTGGCCCACGCCGCCGCGCTCGTCGACGCCGCCACGGGGGAGCGGGTGAGCCTGGCGCTGCGCCGGGCCCTCTGGGAGGAGGGGCGCGACGTCGCCGACCCCGAGGTGCTTGCGGAGATCGCGGCCGCCCACGGGGTGGACGTCGACCCGGAGCGCGATCGGGCGGGGATGCTCGCCGAGTGGGAGGACGGTCGGGCTCGCGGCGTGCGCGGGTCGCCCGAGTTCGTGCTCGACGGCGCAGCCTGGTTCTGCCCGAGCCTGAACGTGCGTCGCGTCGACGGTGAACTGCTCGTCGACGTCGACGCCACCACAATGGCGTCGTTCCTCGCAGCCGTGTTCCCGGTCTGACCGGGGGAGCAGGAGACCCGAGATGGACAGCATCGACATCCTGGCGCCCGACTTCTACTCCGGGGACCGCCACACCCTGTACGCCCGCCTGCGCGCCGAGGACCCGGTCCACTGGGACGCCGCCAACGAGCTGTGGGGCATCTTCCGGTACGACGACGTGGTCGAGATCGAGAAGCGCAAGGACGTCTTCGTCTCGTCCGACAAGACCAAGGGCGGGTACCGGCCCAACATCCCGGCCGACGACTCGCTCATCGGCATGGACGACCCGACCCACACGAAGCGCCGCAACCTGGTGTCGCGGCGGTTCACGCCCCGGGCGGCGTCGCAGTGGGAGGACCACGTGCGCGGCGTGGTCAACGACCTGCTCGACTCCATCGCCGCGAACGGTGGTCGCGTCGAGATCGTCGAGCAGCTCGCCGCGCCGCTCCCCGCCATGATGATCGGCAAGCTCCTCGGCTTTCCGCCGGAGCGCTGGCCCGAGCTCAAGCACTGGTCGGAGACGACCATCGCCCTCGGTGGCGGACCGCCCTACTTCGACGAGGCCGGGGTGATCGCAGCGATGGAGTTCGCGCAGGTCTCGGCCGACCTGTACGTGGAGAAGCAGCGGTGCCCGGCCGACGACGTCATGTCGGTCTGGGCGCAGGCCGAGATCGACGGCGTGCCGGTCACGCTCGACGAGGTGGTCTCCGACTGCCTCCTCTTGCTCGACGGCGGCGCCGAGACCACCCGCACCGTGATCGGCCGGACGATCCTCGACCTGATCGCCAACCCCGACCAGTGGGCGCTCCTGCGCGACGGAGCCGACTCGGCGGTGGCCACCGAGGAGTTCATCCGGTACGTCACGCCCATCCACAACATGTGCCGGGTGGCCACGCGCGACGTCGAGCTCGGCGGGAAGACGATCCGGGCCGGGCAGCAGGTCGTGCTCATGTACCCGTCGGCCAACCGCGACGAGGCCCACTTCGCCGACCCCGACCGCCTCGACGTCACGCGCCACCCGAACCCGCACCTGGCGTTCGGCTTCGGGACGCACTTCTGTCTCGGGTCGTCGCTGGCGCGCCTCGAGATCCGGGTGTTCTTCGAGGAGCTGCGCAAGCGGGTGACGGGCCTGCGCCTGGTCCCGGGGACGACCCCGGTGGAGATGGCCAACGCCTTCGTGTTCGGCCTGGCCTCCGCCGAGGTCGAGTTCGACCTCGCCTGACTCCGGTCGCCGGCTCGGTCGCCGGCTCGGTCGGTGACTCCGGGTTGGTCGCGCCCATTTTTGTTTGGGTGATTGTGGGGCCTCTGGCCCCAACAATCACCCAAACAAAGGGGGGTACCAGCCGTCAGGCCCTGCGGTCGAGGTCGGCGAAGCGCTCGTGGAGGCGCGACCGGATGTCGGTGGTGTCGAGGTCGCGCCACCGGCGCCGGCGCCGCTGCTGGGTCACGACCGCCGAGCCCACGGCGATGGCCGCCACCGCCCCGAGGCCGAGCCACTTCCACTTCCGCGAGCGCACGGTCGTACGCTACCCACGTGTCGACGCTGAGCGCCGCCGAGGCCCTCGAGCAGGCCCGCACCGGTGACGTGTGGCTCTTCCGCGGTCCGTCGGGGGCCGACAAGGCGATCCGGCTGCTCACCAACGCGCCGGTCAACCACGTCGCGATGGTCGTCCAGCTCGAGGACCTCCCGCCCCTGCTCTGGCACACCGAGATGGGCCGGACCCTCGAGGACGTCTGGACCGGTGAGCACTCCCGGGGCGCCCAGCTCAACCGGCTCGACGACGCCATCGGGGTCTGGACCGGCAAGTACCGCCAGATCGCGTTCGTCCGGCACTTCGACGGTGAGATCTCCCGTGACCAGGAGGACGCCCTCCTACGGGTGATCGCCGAGTACGACGGTCGGCCGTTCCCGCGCACCCGGCGCCTGGTGGGGAAGTGGCTGTCGGGCCGACTCCGGCGGGAGGCCTCGGAGCAGGCCGTGTACTGCGCCGAGCTGCTCGCCATCACGTTCACGCGCATGGGACTGCTCGACGCCCGCACCCCGGCCAACTGGTTCGACCCGGGCCGGTTCTGGAG
This sequence comes from Acidimicrobiia bacterium, assembly GCA_017853455.1. GTDB lineage: Bacteria > Actinomycetota > Acidimicrobiia > IMCC26256 > PALSA-555 > CAIUKV01. The sequence goes on from JAFMJM010000049.1 coordinate 4,078, forward strand.
CGGCGACCGGCTCGACCTGCTCGGCGGGGCGAGCCTCGGACCCGAGCAGGCGGTCGAGCCCGGCTCCGGGTGACGTCGAACCTCCGTCGACGGACGTCGGCACCGGGGTAGCGTCCGGCCGTCCGCGAGAGCGGACGGTCTTGGTTGAGGACACCCCACCGATGTCGACCCCGCCCGAGACCCCGCCCGCCGGACCAGTCGCATCGGCTCCGGCGCCCGCACCCGCGCACCCGCCGCTCGCCAAGGTCCAGGCCGGTTCGGGTGCGTCGGGCGGATCGTCCTCCGCGCCGTCGGCGACCGCCACCAAGATCGCCCAGGCGCTGGTCCAGCAGCGCTCCGACACGACCTACCTCACCTGGGTCGCCGTCTTCTTCTTCGTCGGGGCGATCATCCCGGTGATCGTGCTGCCGCCCCTGCTGAAGAAGCTGCCCCGCCGACCGCCGGTGACGCACTCGCGCGGCCAGGCCGTGCGGTACACCGTCATCATCACCGGGCTGACCACGGTCGGCACCTACTACTTCCTCGACCACCCGAAGCTGGTGGCCGGGTCGTTCTTCGTCGCGGCCGTCCTGGTGCTGACCCAGGTCGGGGACGACATCGAGTGGAAGATGACGTTCCAACGGGTGCTCGGCACGATCGGCGGCATGCTCGTGCTGTCGGTGGTGCTGCACGCCGTGGGCACCGTCCGGTACACCCAGATCTACGGCATCCCCATGCCGATGCGCCTCTACGTGGTCGGCCTCGTGTTCGGCGCCGCCGCGATCGTCGCCAAGTTCAGTCCCCGGCAGTGGATCTACTTCGCCCTGATCGCCCCGGCGGCGGCCATGATGAACGCGTTCACCGCCACCCAGGCGACCGACCTCGGTCGGCAGCGCCTGATCGACAACGTCGTCGGGTCGGTGCTGGTGATCGCGGCGACGCTGGTCACCATCGTCGGGTCGAAGATCGCCGAGCGACCGACCGGTGACGGGTCGGACGCTCCGACCCCGACCCCACCGACCCCACCGATCCCACCGGCGCTGCCGGCGGTCCCGGCGCCTCCCTCGGTCTGACCGCCGGGGCCGGTCACCTAGGCTCGGGCCATGCCCACCCTGATCCTCCTGCGCCACGGTCAGAGCGAGTGGAACCTGGCCAACCTGTTCACCGGCTGGGTCGACGTCGACCTCTCCGAGCAGGGCGTGCGCGAGGCGGGTGCCGCCGGGCGCATGCTGGTCGACGCCGGACTCGCCCCCGACGTGCTCCACACGTCGCTCCAGAAGCGGGCCATCCGCACCGCCGAGCTCGCCCTGCACGAGGCCGACCGCCAGTGGATCCCGGTGCGCCGCTCCTGGCGCCTCAACGAGCGCCACTACGGGGCGCTGCAGGGGCTCGACAAGCGGGAGACGTCGGAGAAGTACGGCGCCGACCAGGTGAAGGTGTGGCGGCGGGCCTACGCCACGCCGCCGCCCCCGCTCGAGGGCGCCGCGCTCGCCGAGCAGGCGCGCGACCCGCGCTACGCCGCCCTGCCGCCCGACCTGTTGCCGGCGTCGGAGTGCCTGGCCGACGTCGTCGACCGCATGCTGCCCTACTGGTACGACGGCATCGTCCCCGATCTCGCGGCGGGTCGGACCGTGCTGGTGGCGGCCCACGGCAACTCGCTGCGGGCCCTGGTGAAGCACCTCGACGGCATCTCCGACGACGACATCGTGGAGCTCAACATCCCGACCGGCATCCCGCTCGTGTACGACCTCGACGACCGCCTGAAGGCCGTCGGCTCCCGCTACCTCGGCGACGCCGAGGCCGCCCGGGCCGCCGCCGAGGCGGTGTCGAAGCAGGCCGGCTGACCCGGCTTGCAGCCCGACCTCGTTCCCGACAGCATCCCGACCGACCACCCACCTCCCGGAGGCGACCATGGACCTGTTCCAGCCCACCACCCACGCCATCCACATCGGTGCCGACGACCTGCCGTTCGTCGACGCACCGAGCGGTGAGAAGCTCAAGGTGCTTCACGCCCTCGAGAAGGAGGGCATGTGGATCGTCGAGACGATCTTCCCGGCCGGGTACGAGGTGCAGACCCACCGCCACACCGGCGCGGTCTGGGCCTACACGGTGTCGGGGGCGTGGCAGTACAAGGAGTACGACTTCGTCAACCGGGCCGGGTCGTTCCTGTACGAGCCCGCGAACTCGGTGCACACCCTGATGGCGGTCGAGGACGACACCCGGGTGTGGTTCCAGATCTTCGGCGCCAACCTCAACCTCGACGAGCACGGCAACGTCGCCAGCATCACCGACGCCCGCAGTGCGCTGCTCGGGTACTACTGGATGTGCGAGCAGGCCGGCCTGCCCCGACCGAACGTCATCACCGACATCGAGGTCTGACGTGATCGAGGTCGTCACCCTCGGCACCGGGTCGCCCATTCCCGACCCGAACCGAGCGGGGGCGGCCACGCTCGTGAAGGTCGACGGGCGCCAGTTCCTGTTCGACTGCGGTCGCGCCGTGGTCATGCGGATGGCGGGGGCCGGGTCGTTGCCGCTCCTGCTCGAGCGGCTGTTCCTGACCCACCTGCACAGCGACCACACGACCGACCTCAACGACGTCATCACGACCCGGTGGGTGATGTCGCCGGTCGACTCGCCGTTGCCGGTCACCGGTCCGCCGGGCACGCAGGGCCTGGTCGACCGGACCCTGGCGATGCTCGCCGACGACGTCGGCTACCGCCGCGCGCACCACGCCGACCTCGACTGGGACCCGGGCTGCACGGTCACCGAGGTGCTCGACAGCGTGGCCTACGAGGCCGACGGCGTGCGGATCGTCGCCGCCCCCACCGACCACCGGCCGGTGGCGCCCACCGTGGGCTACCGCATCGAGGCGGGGAGTCGGGTGGTGGTGATCGCCGGCGACACCGTGCCGTGCGACGGGCTCGACCGGCTCTGTGCGGGCGCCGACGTGTACGTGCAGACCGTGCTGCGCCACGATCTCGTGGCGGCGGTGCCGAGCCCGCGGCTCCAGGACGTGCTCGACTACCACTCCACGTGCGAGGACGCCGGGCGCACGGCGGCGAAGGCCGGGGTGGGCACCCTGGTGCTGACCCATCCGGTGCCGGCGCCGTTTCCCGGCACCGAGGGGGAGTGGGTGGAGCGGGCCCGGGGCGAGTTCACGGGCGACGTCGTGCTGGCCCACGACCTCTGGTCGATCACCCTCGACTGACCCGTCGTCACCGCCGACGGGCGGGGCGATGTTCTAGCCTCGACGCATGACCGACACCCTGCGCGCCGAGAAGCCGCTCTACGCGGGCCTGGCCGGCCGGGCCACCCTGCACGGCTACCCGATCAACGTCGGGCCCGACCCGTACGTCGCCGCCGAACGTGAGCGGCTCGCCGGCCTGTCCTGGGACGAGTTCGCCGTCCGTCCGGTGTCGCCGGCGCTCGGAGCTGAGGTCTCGGGGGTCGATCTCACCGTCGATCTGCCCGAGCCGGTGATCGCCGAGATCCGCCGTGCCTTGCACGAGTACAAGGTGCTGTTCTTCCGTGACCAGCCGCTCACCTCGGCGCAGCACGTGCGGTTCGCCGAGCGCTTCGGCGAGCTCGAGGTGCACCCGTTCATCCCGTCGCGCACCGACCACCCGGCGCTGTGCCGGTTCGAGAAGGGTGCCGAGACGGGCGGGTACGAGAACTCGTGGCACCACGACGTCACGTGGCGGGAGTGTCCGTCGATGGGCGCGGTCCTGCACGCGGTCGAGGTGCCCGAGGTGGGGGGCGACACCCTCTTCGCCGACATGTACGGCGCCTACGCGGGCCTGTCCGACGAGCTGCGGGCGCGTGTCGCCGACCTCGACGCCGTGCACGACTTCATGCAGTCGTTCGGCCGTACGGTCGCCGACGACCAACGCGAGGCCATGCGGGCGGCGTTCCCCGAGGTGGTGCACCCCGTGGTGGCCACCCACGCCGTGACCGGCCGTCCGCACCTCTACGTCAACCGCAACTTCACGACCGCCATCGCGGGCCTCGACCCCGACGAGAGCCGTGCCCTGATCGACACGCTCGCCCGCCAGGCCGACTACCCCGAGTACCAGGTCCGCCTCCGTTGGGAGCCGCACACCGTGGCGTTCTGGGACAACCGGGCCGTGCAGCACTACGCGGCGAGTGACTACTTCCCGCAGACCCGGGTCATGGAGCGGGCGAGCATCGTCGGGCCGCGTCCGACCCGCTGAGACGAGCGCCGGTTCACGGACCGGCCGGGGCCCGCTCGGCCGCGCGGCACGTCCGCCCGGCACAGTGCCGCAACGCCGCCAACCGGGCGGCCAAGCGGTGTTCGAGGCCCGGCCGGGTGCCGGCCAGGTTGTGCATCTGGTCGGGGTCGGCGACGGCGTCGTAGAGCTCGCGATCGCCGTTGACGTACTCCACGTAGAGGTACCGGTCGGTGCGAACCCCGCGGAAGTCGGGGACCGGCGTGATGAGGGCGTAGAGGATCTCGTCACCGAGGACCGCATGGTCGACGTCGACGTCGCCCTCGCCGTGGAGGGAGTCGCCACCGACGGCAGCCATGGCGCTGGGTTCCGGGATGTAGGTGGGCCGCAGGCGGGGGTCGGCCTCGGCCTCCTCGTCGGGCTGCGTCACGGCCCGACCGTGCCATGGGGTGAACGACGGTCGGCCCCAGACGGTGTGCACCGCCCAGTGCTCGAGCAGCATCGCCGTGCGCCGCCGGGCGGGCGGTGTGGGGTGACCGGTGAGGGCAGGGAGGAGGGAATGGCCGTCCCACGCGCTCCAGCGGTGGATTCCGGCCATGGCGGCGAAGGTCGGCGCGAGATCGACGTTCATCGTCATCTCCGCCACGGTCGAGCCGGCCGCGATCCCGGGACCGCGGACGACGAAGGGCATGTGCACGTCGGTGTCGTACGGGGTCTCCTTCCCGGCGGGCAGCCGGTGCTGGCCGATGTGGTAGCCGTTGTCGGAGGTGAAGACCACGTAGGTCCGGTCGAGCGCGCCATCGGCCTGCAGGGTGTCGATCAGCCGACCGACGCCCCGGTCGATGGACTGGAGCGCCTCGAGGCGCATCTCGTAGTGCCGGTCCATGGCCGCGAGCTCCTCGGTGCCCAGCCGAGGGGCATTGCGGATGAGCGCCGGCATCGCCGACACGTCGCGTTGGTCGAAGCTCGGGGTGCGGGGGGCGGTCGCCCCGGCGAACGTGCCGACGTCGACGGGTGCCGGAATCGAGGGGAAGTGCGGAGTGAACGGCGCGACGTATGCGAAGAACGGCTGTCCGGCTGCGACCGATTGCTCGACGAACGCATCGGCGTGGTCCACGAGGACGTCGGTGGCGTAGTCGGACGGAAGATCGCCGTGGGTCTCGGGAGCGCCGTCGACGCTGAGGGTGTAGTTGTATCCGGAGTAGGGCTGACCGGCGACCGGGCTCACCCAGCGGGTCCAGCCCGGCGGGACGTACCCGGCCCCGGCGGTTCCGGGGTACTTGTTGAGGTACTTGCCGAACAGCCCGGTGCGGTACCCCGCCCGTTGGAGGCGGGTGGCGATGGTGTCGTCCTCGACGTGGAGGCGGTGGGCCGTGTCGAAGCCGCCGTTGGTGCCGCCGTTGCTCTTCACTCCGGTGTTGTGGGCGAACTGGCCGCGCAGGGTGGTGGTGCGAGACGGGCAGCACGACGCCGAGCTCACGTAGAAGTCGGTGAGGGTGGAACCCTGCTCGGCGACCAGCCGCCGCACGTTGGGCATCGCCGCGAGGAGCGGCAGGTCCATGTCGTCGGCGAGGACGAAGAGAATGTTGGGCCGGTCGGCCCCCGGCGAGCCCGGGAATGCCCCGACGCTCGGTGCCGCGACCGTCGGCGACGTCCCGGCGGTGGGGTGCACGGCGCCGGCGGGCCCGCCCGTGGCGAACCCGGTCGCCGCCGTGGCGAGCATGAACCCGACCGCGACGACGACCGCTCGGGAGCGACGGTCCGGGCGGCGGGACGACATCGGGGTCAGGCTAGGTGGGTCGGTTCGCCCCGGCCCGTCGGGAGTCGGGCGTCGGGCGTCAGGCGTCAGGCGTCAGGCGTCGGGGGGCGCTCCCGCGGCGCGCACGGCTGCGCCGAAGATCCCGCGGCCCATCAGTGACGACTCGGCGGCGGCGCGGGCGCCGAACGCCTCGCGCGCGCACGCGCGAGCGTCGGGATCGTCGGGTGCGGCGAGGACCGCCCATTCGGCGAGGTGGCAGGCGAGGCGGAGGTCGGCGTCGGAGCGGTCGTCGGTGGCGAGCAGGGTGCGGGCGCGCGCGACGAGGGCGGCGGTGCCACCGGCCAGGGCGGCGATCTCGCGGGCCCGGGCGTCGGCCGGGGCGGGGAGGAGATCGGCCGGCGAGCCGTTCCACCAGCCGCCGTACTTGCGGATCACGTTGCGGGCGATGAACTCGGGCCGGTCGTAGAGCGGCTGCAGGGTGGGCTCGGCGAGCAGGTGGGCGGGAATCTCGAGCGCGGCGACGATCGCGTCGTGGGGGAGACCGGCGTTCAGGCCGGCGATCGTCTGCTCGACGATGCTGCGCAGGTACTCGGCCTGCACGGTGAAGAGGTGCCGGATCGTCGCGGCGCCCGTGCGGTGGTCGGAGTGGCCGGGCAGCAGCACCTCGGCGCCGAGCCCCGCGAGGGTCTCGGAGGCGTCGGCCCACTCCTCGGGGTAGCGCTGCACCTTCTGGGGGTTGCCGGCGTTGGGTGCCACACCGATGAAGAGGTCGCCACAGGCCAGGACCCTGCGGTCGGGCACCCAGACCCAGGTGCCGTCGTCGGTCTCACCTCGGGCGTGGCGCAGGCAGAAGGTCTCCCCGCCGACCACGAGGTCGAGGGCGTCGGTGTAGGTGACGTCGGGCCAGGCGAAGTCGGCGTCGGCGCTCGGCCAGCGCAGCGCCTCGGGGTCGACGCCGAACTGCACGGCGTTGATCCGGGCGTTGTACCCGGCGGTGCGGGCGTAGCGGCGGAAGCGGTCGGCCACCCCGGTGTGGGCGACGATCCGGGGCCGGTCGCCCGCCTCGAGGAAGGCGCGCAGCCCGAAGGCGTGGTCGACGTGGCCGTGGGTGAAGACGACCGTGTGCAGCGGGAGGTCGGTCACCGACCGCACAGCGGCGTGGATGCGGCGGGCGTCGCCGGCCAGCCCGGCGTCGACCAGCACCAGCCCGTCAGCGGTGGCGAACGCCGCCACGTTGACCCATCCGGGCACGAACCAGGTGCCGGGGGCCACCTCCAGGGCGGTGGGCTCGCTCGGGGCGGGAGCTCGGGTGGGCATCGACCGTCACGCTACGCGAGACTGCGGGCGGTGCGCCCGGCCGTCCGGCCGGACGCCGTCGAACCCCGCGTCCCCTGCGCCAGTGGGCGCCGTCGAGAAAGAGCCCCGATGCCGCTGAACCCCGACGCCGTCGGCTTCACGTCCGAGCCCGCCGAGGCGACCTGGACCTCCAAGGACTCCCTCCTCTACGCCCTCGGTGTGGGCGCCGGGGCCACCGACCCCACGGGCTTCGAGCTCGAGTTCACCACCGAGAACTCGGAGGGGATCGTCCAGAAGGCCCTCCCGACCATGCCGGTCGTGATCGCGGCCAGCCCGAAGAAGGGCGGCGGCGGCGGGGCGTTCGGTCCCATGGGCGCCATCGGTGAGTTCAACCCGGCCATGCTCGTCCACGGCGAGCAGTCCGTCGTGCTCCACCAGCCGGTGCCGGTCGAGGGCACGGCGATGCTCCAGGGCAAGGTCGCCGCGATGTGGGACAAGGGTGAGGGCAAGGCCGCGGTGGTCGTGCTCGAGGTCAACGCCACGAGCCCCGACGGCGCCCCGATGTGGACCAACACCATGTCGGCCTTCATCCGTGGTGCCGGTGGCTTCGGCGGCGAGCGGGGTCCGAGCGGCCCGACGGTCGTCGTCCCCGAGCGGGCCCCCGACCAGGTCGTGTCGTACGCGACCCGCACCGACCAGGCGCTGCTCTACCGCCTCAACGGCGACCGCAACCCGCTGCACTCCGACCCGGCGTTCGCGGCGATGGCCGGCTTCCCGAAGCCGATCCTCCACGGGCTGTGCACCTACGGCTTCACCGGCCGTGCGCTCGTCCACGCGGTGTGCGGCTCCGACCCCGCCAAGTTCAAGTCGATCGAGGGTCGCTTCTCGTCGCCGGTGATGCCGGGCGAGACCCTCGACGTCAAGGTGTGGGTCGACGGCGACGAGGCGATCTTCCAGACCTGGGTCGAGGACCGTGTGGTCATCGACGCCGGGCGGCTGGTCATCGGCTGATCCGATCCGACGACGTGGGTGCCGGGCCGGTCCTTCGGGACCGGCCCGCTCCGTGTGGTGGGCCGGTCGGAGTGATCGCTCCGGTTCAGACCGGTCGGAAGTACGGGAGCACGAACCCGTCGGACACCGGATGGAACTCCACGGCCACCCGGGTCCCGACCGCGAGGTCGTCGACGGTGCAGCCCACGACGTTGGCGAGCATCTGGTAGCCCTCGTCGAGGTCGACGATCGCCGGGGCGTACGGCACCACGAACGCCGGCTGCTGCGGCCGCCACACCACCGTGTACGACGAGATGGTCCCGAGCCCGGCGCCGCGCTGCCAGTCGAGTGCACCACCGCAGCGACGGCACGCGGCGGCCGGGTCGAACCCGGCCTCGCCACAGGCGGTGCAGCGCTGGTACCAGAGCTCACCCTGGCGGGCGGCCTCCCAGTAGGCCTCCGACACCGGCGACGGCCACGGTGCGGGGATCTCGGGCGGCTGGGGGACGAGGAGGTCGCTCACGGTCGGGTCGTCTCCACGGGTCGCTCCCTCACGGTCG
>JAFMJM010000336.1 GCA_017853455.1 Acidimicrobiia bacterium
AGACCGCCATCGACGCCGCGCAGGTCGAGCTCGGCCTGCTCGACGCCCACCGGGGCCTCTGAGCCGATGGCCGCGACCGACCCGCTCCTCGACCTCACCGGTCGCGTGGCCGTGGTCACCGGTGGCGGCACCGGCATCGGCGCCGCCACCGCGCGCCTGCTCGCCGCCCACGGCGCCGACGTGGCGATCGCAGCGCGCACCGTCGCCGACCTCGAGCAGACCGCCGACCAGATCCGCACCGCCACGGGTCGGCACTGCCTGACGGTGCCGACCGACGTCAAGGTCGAGGAGCAGGTGGTGCACCTGGTGCAGCACACCGTCGACGAGTTGGGCCGCATCGACATCCTGGTCAACAACGCGGGCGGCACGCGCCTGGGCCCGCTGAGCACCCTGCCCACCAAGGGCTGGGACGCCGCCTTCGACCTCAACGTGCGGTCGGCGTACGTGTGCACCCGGGAGGCCGGTCGACACTTCCTGGCCCAGGGCTCGGGAGCGATCGTCAACGTCTCGTCGGCCGCGGGCGTGACCGGCGTCAAGGGTGGCGCCCACTACGCCGCGGCGAAGTCGGCGCTGCAGATGTTCACCCGGGTCACCGCCGCCGAGTGGGGCCGCCACGGCGTGCGCGCCAACTGCGTGGCGGTCGGGGGTGTGGCGTCGGAGCGGGCGGTCGCGGCGTGGGACGTCGCCGGGCTCGACCAGGCCGACCTCGCGGCCGGCACCCCGCTCGGCCGCCTCGGGCAGCCGGTCGAGGTGGCCAACGTCGTGCTGTTCTTCGCGTCCGACGCGTCGTCGTACGTCACCGGGCAGACCCTGTCGGTCGACGGCGGGCCCGACCTCGGCGGCATCGAGGTCTGACCCGGCCGCACCCGCTCGTCGTCAGTCGACGTACGGGCAGTGCCGACAGCCCGACCCGCAGCACCAGCCGCGCGCGGCCAATGCCGCGGCCGTGTGCACGAAGAGCCCGGTGGCCGGATCGCGGTACCCCGCCGCTCCCGCTGCGAGGGCAGCGGCGTGGGCGGCGAGGATCGCCGCCCGGTCGGGCCGGTCGACGGCGAGTCGGGTCGGGTGGGGCTCGTCGAGCGGTCGGTCGGCGAGGCGGTCACGGCGATCGGGCTCCGACGACGACACCCGCACCCTCCCACGGCCGATCCGGTCACCGGACCGTACCGCCGGTGGTCGTCAGCCGGCGATCTGCGTGGCCACCCAGTAGTAGAGCGGGATGCCGATGGCGATGTTGATCGGGAACGTGATGCCGAGGGCCAGGGTGAAGTAGCGGCTGGGCCGCGCTTCGGGGATCGCGTACCGGATGACCGCCGGCACCACGATGTAGCTGCCGCTCGCCGCCAACACCGTCAGCAGGGTGAGGTCACCGACCGAGAGCCCGAGCAGCCAGCCGATGGTCATGGCGAGCGCGCCGTTGACGAACGGCACCACGACCCCGAACCCGACCAGGAACGGACCCACCCCCCGCACCTCGCGCAGCTGCCGGGCGACGAGCAGGCCCATCTCGAGCAGGAAGAAGGCGAGCAGGCCCTTGAAGATCCCGTTGACGAACGGGTCCATCACCTTGCCGCCCTTCTCCCCCGAGACGGCCCCGATGACCATCGAGCCGATCAGGAGCAGGTGGGCCCCGTCGGTGAACGCCTCGCGCAGCACCTCCTTGATCGAGAGCGGCGTGGCCGTGTGGTCGTGGCCGGTCTCCTCCGGGCCGCGCCGCCCCGACGGGTGCGGGGCCTCCGGGACCAGCGTGCGCGAGTCGGTGGTGGCGAGCGCCCCGGCGCCGACCGCCACGGCGGCACCGGCCGAGCCGGACACCGAAGCGGTGGACGCGTCGACGGCGGCCGACCGACCCGACGCCCCGAGCTGCGACCGCACCCAGGTCGCGAGGAGCACCGCCATGATGATGGCGGGCGACTCCATCAGGACCAGCGCCACCGTCATGTGCCCGCCGGCGGCGTCGCCCCGGGCGGCGATGAACTGCGACGCGGTGACGAAGGTGACGGCGCTCACCGACCCGTAGGTGGCGGCGATGGCGGCAGCGTCGAACGCGTCGATCCGCCGACGCAGCACCAGGAACCAGGCGGCCGGGATCACGAGCGCCAGGACAACCGCCGCCCCGATCACCTTCACACCGTCGCCCGACAGGCCGGCGTCGGCCAGTGCCTGGCCACCCTTGAACCCGAGGGCGAGCAGGAGGTAGAGGGAGCAGAACTTGGCGATCGCCGGCGGGATCTCCAGGTTGGAGCGGATCAGCCCGATCACCACCCCCAGGAAGAAGAACAGCACGGCCGGATCGGCCAGGTTCTCGAGCACGTCGGCGTTCACGGTGTCCCCTTCTGGCTCCACCCCCGGCGGGGCAGACATGGGAACTATAACACATGAATCAGATTGCCTACAATGACCCGCTGCCGGCACCCCGTCCCCGGGTGCAGGAGCAATAGGCTCCCGGATTCACGAAACGTGTCGCAGGAGGTGAGTGGGCGGTGTCCGACGTCGAACGGCCGGGATGGACCTTCTTCACCAACCACGGGCATGTCCTCGTCTGCCTGGCCGGGGACCCGGACCTGCGCACCCGCGACATCGCCGAGCGGGTCGGGATCACCGAGCGCTCCACGCAGGCGATCATCAACGACCTGGTCGAGGCCGGCTACGTGACCCGTTTCAAGGAGGGTCGTCGCAACCGGTACGAGGTGCACGGTGACATCCCGCTCCGGCACCCGCTCGAGCGCGACCACACCGTCGGCGAGCTGCTCGTCACCCTGGGTCGGACTGGCGGGGTCTCCCGCGGCGCTCCTCGCCGCGCAGGCGCTGCTCGAGGCGCTTGAGGGCGCGGCGCATCTCCTCGGTCGCCTCGGCGGCGTAACGGGCCCGGTTCTT